>NZ_JBNQTI010000075.1:0-38472 GCF_050325825.1 Kitasatospora sp. LaBMicrA B282 | reverse complement strand
CGCACCGCCCACCGGCGGGCGGTGGCCGCGGCCGCCTGCGCGGTGCCGCGGACGATCCGCCAGAGGGCCGCCTCGCCGCGGCGCAGCCACCAGCCGGCCACCGCGGTCGCCACCGCGTGCGCGGCCAGCATCGCGGGGCTCAGGCCGAGCAGCAGGTGCGGGGGCAGTGACGTGCTCGCCCCGGCAGCCATCCCGGGCATCCCTGGCATCGCCGCCATGCCCGGCATCGCGGGCATGGCGGGTATCCCGACGGGCTGCGCGGCCGGGGCCGCCTGCGCGTAGTGGAAGAGGAGGTGCAGCCCGAGCTGCGCCAGCGCCAGTCCGCCGGTGATCGCGGCCAGTGACCGCTCCCGGCGCGCCGCGAGGACCGCCGGCACCGCCGTGGCGGTCCAGCCGAGCAGCACCGCCGCCGCGGGCACCGCCGCACCGGCGGCCGCCACGTGCCCGGCCACGGCCAGCACGACGCACACCGTCGCGAACGGCAGCGCCCGCAGCAGGCGCAGGTCCAGCGCGGCGGCGCGGCCCGCGGCGGGCGCGTCCTGGGATCCGGGGTCAGTCATGGCCGGGACATCATGGCACCCCTCTTCACGGCTGCGGGCCGGAGTCTCCGAATTCGTCGTCGATCCCTGCACCGCCCGCCGAGCCGGGATCGAGCGCGACCCTAGCCGGCAGCGGCACGGATCCTTCCCATGCTAGGTTTCCACCTAGAGCCCCTAGGCAACAACCTTCGGCACCCCAGGAGCACCCATGACCCCCTCCCGCATCGGCACCCTCCCGGTACCCGGCGCCACCCTCCACTACGAGCTGTCCGGCAGCGGCCCACTGCTGCTGCTCATCTCCGGCGGCGCCGCCGACGCCGGGCTCTACGCCGGCATGGTCGAGCCCCTCGCCGCCCGGCACACCGTGATCCGCTACGACCCGCGCGGCCTCTCCCGCAGCCGGCTCGACGGACCGCTGACCGACCAGCAGGTCAGCGTCTGGAGCGAGGACGCCCGCCGCCTGCTCGACCACCTGACCCCCGCCGGCGCCGCCGGCGCCGAGACCGCCGCCGCCGTCTTCGGCAGCAGTTCCGGCGCGATCGTCGCGCTCGACCTGCTGGCCCGGCACCCGCACCGCCTGCGCCGGGTCATCGCCCACGAGCCGCCGCTGGTGGAACTGCTCGCCGATCCCACCCCGCACCGGGCGCTCTTCGCCGAGGTCCGGGCCACCTTCCACGCCCAGGGCGTGGCCGCCGCGATGGGCCGGCTCAGCACCGGGCTCGGCGGTCGCCCGGCCGAGCGGGCCACCGAACTGGCGCCGGAGATCCGGGAGATGGCGCCCCGGATGCACGCCAACCTGCCGGTCTTCCTGGCACACGTCCTCGGCCCGTTCACCGCGTCCACCCCGGACCTGGCGGCGCTGCGCCCCGCCGCCGCCAAGCTGGTGCTCGCCACCGGCCGCGACTCGCGCGAGCAGCCGGCCCTGTACGGCCCCGCCGCCCGCCTCGCCGAGCTGCTGGGCGCCGCCCACCTGGAGTTCCCCGGCGGCCACGTCGGCTGCACCGAGCACCCGCACGAGTTCGCAGCCCGGCTGCTGACCGCCCTCGCGTGACCGCCCCCGCCCGGCCGCCGCACGCGTCACGGCCCCGCCCTCACCCCCCGTACCGCCGCTGGCGCGCCGCGAAGCTGCGCAGCGCACGCAGGAAGTCGACCTCCCGGAAGGCCGGCCAGTAGGCGTCGCAGAAGTAGAGCTCCGCGTAGGCGCTCTGCCAGAGCAGGAAGTTGGACATCCGCTGCTCGCCGCTGGTGCGGATCACCAGGTCGGGGTCGGGGCGGCCGGCGGTGTAGAGGTGGCGGGCGACGTCCTCGGCGGTCAGGCTCGCGGCGAGGTCGGTGAGCGAGTCGCCCGCCTCGGCGCGCTCGGTCATCAGCCCGCGCATCGCGTCGATCAGCTCCTGCCTTCCGCCGTAGCCGATGGCGAGGGTGAGGTGGGCGCCGGTGGCGCAGTCCCGGGTGGCGTCCACCGCGCGTTTCAGGGCGTGGGCGGTGGAGTCCGGCAGCACGTCCAGGGTGCCCGCCAGGTGCACCCGCCAGCGGCCGCCGGGCCGGGCCAGCTTCTCGGCGACCACCTCCTCGATCAGGCCCATCAGGAACGCCACCTCGGCGTCGTCGCGGCGCTGCAGGTTCTCGGTCGAGCAGACGAAGACGGTGACGTGCCGGATGCCGACCGCCGCGCACCAGGAGAGCACCTCCTCGACGTGCTCGGCGCCGTACTTGTGGCCGAGGCTGGGGTTGGCCAGGCCGAGCCGGCGGGCCCAGCGCCGGTTGCCGTCCATGATCAGGCCGAGGTGCTCGGGCAGCCGGGCGCCGTTGAGCCGGGCACGCTTGAGCTGCCCGCGCAGGCGGCGGGCGTAGAGCGCGTACAGGGGGTCGGTGAGCCGCACGGTACGGGTCCCTTCAGTGGTCGCTCGCCGGGCAGGCGGACGGGGGTGGCCGGACCCGGGTCGGACATCTGAGTGATCGTCATCTCAGCGCCCTGGACGATGCCGTGACGGTTCGACGGATCCAGCTGGCGGCATAGTACACACCGCGTAGTACTTGCCACGTACTACCCAGAACGTACTACTCGCCGCGTAGTATCGTGACCGGGCAGGCCACGGACGGAACAGGCCGCGAACTGAACAGGCCACGGACGGAACCGGAGGAGCGCAAGGCGATGCAGGCGAACGACGCCCAGACCCTGGTGCTGTGCGTGCTGGCCGGCGGGCCGCTGCACGGCTACGCGATCAACACCGCGATCGAGGAGTTGGTCGGCGAGCGCCTCGGCCCCGGCAGCCTCTACGGGGCGCTGACCCGGCTGGAGGCCAAGGAACTGGTCGAGCCCGCGCCCGGGCAGGGCCGGCAGCGGCCGATGCGGCTGACCCCGAAGGGGCGTCAGGTGCTGGAGCAGGAGCTGCGCTCGATGGCCAAGGTCGCCAGCACCGGGCTGCGCAACCTGGGGGCCGCGCCGGCATGAGGATCCACCACACCCTGGTCCGGCTCTATCCGCAGGCCTTCCGCGAGCGCTGGGGCGAACAGGCGCTGGCCGACGAGACCCGGGCCGCGGGCTGGCGGGCCTGGCCGGGCCTGCTCCTCGGCATCGCCGACATCTGGCTGCACCCCGCGCTCTGGCCGGCCGACTCCCGCCTGGAGCGCCGGGAGCGGGCCGCCACCCTCGCGGTGACCGCCGCCCTGACCAGCGCCGCGCTCGGCCACTTCGCCGCCGAACAGGGCGCACCGCTGGCCGCCCTGCCCGGCAGCCGGCTGCCCGGCACCGGCTCCCTCCTCCTGCTGCTGGCCGGCCTCGCCCTGGTCGCCCCGGTGCCCCGGCTCACCCTCGCCGCGGTCGCCGTCCTGGCCCGCGCCGCCCGCCGGCTCGCCCTGCCGGCGGCGCTGGCCGCCGCCGCGATCGCCGCGGCCCACCTGGGCGCACCCCGACTCGCGGACACCCCTTGGCGCTTCGCGGTGCTGGGCCTGTGGTGGGGCGCGGTCGCCCTGGGCACGGTACGGATCTGCCGCACCATCGGCGCGCTCACCACTCCGGTGATCTTCGCCCCGCGGCGCGCCCGGCTGCGCCTGGGACTGGCCCTGCTCAGCGCCGGCGCCACACTGGCCGGCGCCCAGGTGCTGCGCTCCGCGCTGTGCAGCGCCCACCCCGACCTGCTGACCGCCGCCGCCGGTGCCGGCCTGCTGCTCCCCGCCTGGGCACTCGCCGCCACCCTGCACGACCTGCGCACCCTCCCGGCCGGCTGACCCACCCCGGCGGCCTACCGCACGCTCCGGCTTACCGCACGCTCCGGCCGGCCGCGTCGGGCGCGGACTCGAAGGTGGCCACCAGGCTCGGGTCGTTGAACGCCGTGATCCGGGCCACCCGCTCCCCCAGCAGGGTCAGCACCTGGATCCCGTAGGGCAGGTCCTGCCCCTCGTCGGTGCGCCGGTGGACCACGAAGGCGGGCTGGCCGTTGGCCCGGGTCGGCGTGAACCGCCAGCGGTCCGGGCTCAGCACCCGGGCGGCCAGGAAGCCGACCACGGCGGGGCGGCCGGTGAACCAGGTCGGGGTCGGCGGCATCTCCAGCTCCACGTCGGCCCGCAACAGGTCCACCAGCGCCTCGGGGTCGGCCCGGACGAAGGCGGACACGTACGCGTCGAGCAGCGAGCGCCGGGTCCGCTCGTCCGGCTCGGCCACCTCCTCCGCCACCGGCCCGGCCTCGGCCAGCCGGGCCCGCGCGCGTCGCAGTGCGCTGTCCACGGCGGCGACGGAGGTGTCCAGCAGCTCCGCGACCTCGGCCGTCCGGAAGCCCAGCACGTCACGCAGGGTCAGCACCGCCCGCTGCCGGGCGGAGAGCAGTTGGAGCGCCGCGATGAAGGCCAGCCGCACGCCGGTCCGCCCCGCCACCACCGCCGCCGGGTCGCCGGTGCCCAGCAGCGCGTCCGGCGCCGGCTGCAACCAGGCCACCGACGGCTCGCGCGGCGCCACGGCCACCCGGTGGTCGTCGGCCGGCGCCCCCAGCCCGGACGGAAGCGGGCGCCGGGCCCGCGTCTCCAGGGCCGTCAGGGCGGTCCTGGTGGCGATCGTGTAGAGCCAGCGGCGCAGCGAGGAGCGGCCCTCGAACCCACCGAAGGCCCGCCACGCCCGCAGGTAGGTCTCCTGCACCAGGTCCTCGGCGTCCTGGATCGAGCCGAGCATCCGGTAGCAGTGCGCGAGCAGCTCCGGGCGGAACGGGCCGGTCAGCGTGGCGAACTCGGCGTCCGAGGGCATGCGGGTCCTCCTGGGGTGCGACGTGGCTCACGGTAGCGGGCGGGGACCGGCGGCGGTCGGCAGCGCCGGCCGTCGCCAACCGCTGCCGCCCGCGCCGGCTCAGCCGATCGGGCGCAGGCCGTCGCCGCCGACCAGGTACTCCGGGCCGCTGCCCGGGTCCCGGGCGATGCTCAGCACCGCCTCGGCCACCTGCTCCGGGGTGAGCACCGGCTGCAGGCCCGCGACGAAGGCGTCCCGGTCGACGCCCTGGCGCGCGGCGTAGCCGGTCACGCCGGCCGCGCCGACCCCGGCGGTCGGCGTCAGCTTCGGCAGCAGCGCCGCGAACCGGATCCCCAGCCCGGCCCGCTCCGCCTCCTCGGCCGCGTAGCTGCGCAGGTACCGGACGGCCGCCTTGGCGCTGGCGTACCCGCCGCTGAGCGGCGAGCCGTTCAACGCGGCTCCGCTGGACATCGCGACGACCACGCTGCCCGGGGCCAGCGGCTGCCGCAGCGCCGCCCGGGTCCAGGCGAAGACGTGCCGGGTGTCGACCTGCCAGTTGCGGCTGAAGGTCTCCCAGGTCTGCTCGGGCAGCGGGGCCATGTGCGGCACCGCCCCGGCGTTGAGCACCAGCAGGTCGGGCTGGTGGGTGCGGATCAGCTGCTCGGCGAGCGCCTCGTCGGTGGCATCACCGGCGACCGGGGTGAAGCCCGGGCCGAGCTCGCCGCGCACGGCGTGCAGCTCCTGCTCGTCACGGGCGAGGCCGACGACGGCGGCCCCGGCGGCGACCAGCGCGGCGGCGATCGCCCGCCCGAAGCCGCGGCTGGCGCCGGTGACGAGGGCGGTGCGGGGGAGGTCTGACATGACGGGCTCCAAGGGGTCGGTCGAGCGGATGGAACTTCGGTCCCCATCCAGACCGGTCGGCGGCGGAAAAACCGTCGCCGACCCCGAGAAAATCTTCCGCGTGCTCCCCCGATCGGCGTCAGGTGGCGCTGACCGGCCCGCCGTCGTCGCAGCCCGGCCCGCCGCCGTCGCAGACCGACTCGGCGTTGTCGCAGGCCAGCCCGCAGGTGTCGCAGACCAGCCCGGCGTTGACCGCCCGCTGCCAGAGCCGGTTCTGCCACTGCCACCCGCCCTCGTCCGCGGGGGGCCGCACGGTCAGCACCGGGTTCGGGCTGGTCTCGATCAGGTGCAGCAGCGTCCAGGCGACGCCGTAGCAGTCGTCGGGGCCGAAGCAGCCGGCCAGGGCCACGGCCTCCTCCCGGGTGACCGGTCGGGCGATGGCCTCCAACTGCTGCCAGCGCCGGTCGACCTCCGCCTCGTCGTCGCAGTCGGGGCCGGGCAGTGGACCGGCGGCGACGAACTCCTGGACCTCGGTTCTCATGGATCCATGATCGACTCCGGGCGACCCGCCGGGCAAACCCTCCCCCACCCAGCGGGCCGCCGTCCCGGCAGGTCCGCTCAGCCCGCCGCCCCCGCCGACTCGGCCACCCCGGTCGCCACCGCGCGGTCACCGACGGCGGCCCCCGCGCCATCGCACACCACTGCGCCACCCGCTGCGCCGTCCGCCGGGCAGGCCGCCGCGCCGCCCGCCCGGCCCTCGCCCGCGTTCGCGCCCGGATCCGGCAGCAGCCGCTGCGCCAGGGCCGCGGCCTGGGCCCGGATCTCCGGGATCGCCGTGGACTCCAGCAGCTCGCCGCGGCGCAGCACCCCCAGCGCCCAGAGCGGCGCGACCGGACGCCCGGGAGCCGGGGTGAGCCGGCCGTCGGCGGCGGTGGCCAGCCCGAGGCCGAGCGGTCCGGCGACGGCCGACCCCTGGGCCAGCAGGGCGCTGTGCAGCGGATCCCGACTGTCGGTCAGCTCGGCGCTCGGCCCGGTGCAGTTGACCACCGTCGCAACAGTCAGCCAGCGCCCGTTGCTGAGCCGGATCAGCACCTCCCGGCCGTCCACCGGGGTCACGGCCACGACCTCGGCGGCCGCCAGGGTCAGTCGGCCCGTGGTGCGCAGTCGCTGCACGGTGGCGGCGGTGGCCGGGGCCAGGCGGTGGCGGTGCACCTCCCAGCGGCGCAGGTCCTCGCCCAGGAACCGGGCCCGGTCGGCCGGCGAGAGCCGCTGCCAGAGCGCACCGACCTGGGTCCGCAGGCCGTCCACCGCCGGGCGCCAGTCACCGCGCTCGCGCCGGACCACCGCGATGTGGCGGAGCACCGCGCGCCGCAGCCGGTCCAGGTCCAGCACCGGCCCCGGCTCGCCCACCGGGCCCGCCTCCTCGGCGCCCCACGGCGGCGGCACCGGCGCCGGGCTGCCGACCCGGTGACCGTGCGGGGCCAGGCCGTGCCGGGAGACGGCGTGCACGGTCCGCCCGGGCCGGGCCAGGCTGACCGCGACGTCAGCCATCGTCAGCCCGGTGCCGACCAGCAGCACGTCACCGGAGTCGGGCACCGCCGCCAGCGCGTCCGGTGCCCACGGGTCGGCCACGAACCCGGGGTGCCCGCGCAGCACCTCGGGTGCCCAGGCCTGGCCGGGCGCCCGCAGCCCGAGGGCCAGCACCGCGGCGTGCACCGGCAGCCGGTCCCCGCCGGCCAGGGTGACCACCACCGCCCCGGGGCCGGCGGCGAGGTCCACGGCGCGCCGCCGCACCCGGTGGAGCCGGACCGACGCGGGTGCCTGGTCGAGCGCCTGCGCCAGGACGGCGGACAGGTAGCGCCCGAAGGTCCGGCGCGGCAGGAAGTGGTGGCCCTGGTGGGGCTCACCGGGGTCCGGACAGGGTTCCCAGGCGGCGAGCCAGCGCAGGAAGTGGTCCGGCTCGTCCGGGAAGGCGCTCATCGCGCCGGCGGGGACGTTGAGCAGGTGACGCCGGTCCTCGGTGCGGTAGGCGACCCCGGGGCCGGCCTCGTCGGGGTCGATCAGCCACAGCTCGAGCGCCCGGTGCTGCCGGGTGGCGCAGCGCAGCAGCTGGGCCGCGGTCAGCGTGCCGGCGGCGCCCGCGCCGATCACGGCGAGGCGTTCGGGGGTTCCGGGTAATTCAGTCATGTTCAGGACAGTACGCGCCGACGGTGCGCTTGCGGAGCAGTTCCTTTCCGGCCGGCCGCGCCGTCGGCCGGCGGGGCGTCCGGGTACCCCGCCGGTCGGGCCGTCCGCGCGACCCGACTCCCCCGGACGGGGCAACCGCGCGGGCCTGCTGTTGCCGCCGGGTCGGCGGGCTGAGTTGACTGATCAACGTTCCCGGTCTCCGCGAAAGGTTGGTTCCGGTGCTCTCAGCCCGCAGTCTCTTCCGGGAGATCCACGACGACGACCAGGCGTTCCAGCTCTTCTGCTCGATCGCCGCCAAGGGCGAGGACCAGGGCGGCTGGGAGAACGGGCGGATCGCCCGGCTGGTCGAGGACCAGGAGCTGGCGCCGAAGATCGCCCGGCACGGCGCCGACGAGGACAAGCACGGCCGGATCTTCAACGCCCTGCTGCACAAGCGCGGGCTCGACCCGGTCCCGGTGCCCGACGACACCGACTACACCATGCTGCTGGAGCGCCAGGGCATCGGGCTAGCGCACTCCCGGCTGCGCCGCGAGGAGCCGCTCACCGAACGCGACGTGATCGTGTACCTGGCGCACAGCCGGGTCACCGAGCAGCGCGCGGCCGAGCAGATGCGCCTGTTGCGCAAGGTCTTCGACGGCCACCCGGAGGTGGGCCGGGCCGTGCGGATGATCTCCGCCGACGAGGACAACCACCTCGCATACTGCCACGAGGAGCTGCTCCGGCTGGCCCGGGCCGGCCACGGACGGCTGATCCTCAGCATCCTGCAGGAGACCGCGCACGCCGAGATCCGCACCTACCGGGACGTCAGCCTCGCGGTGATGGCGCACATGGGCGAGATCCTGCGCTGGCCGCGCGCCAAGTCCGCGGTGCTCGCGGCCGGTGTGCACGGGGTGTACGGCTACGAGCGGTTCGGCGGCGGCTGGCGGCGGATGACCACGCTCAAGATGCCGCAGAAGCTCGACGCGCTGGGCGGCCCGCCGCCGCGCGAGTCCTTCGCCTGACCCCGCCCCGGCCCGCCTCCCGCTCCCGCCCGGCCGCGTGTCGAGGCGCTCTTCCGCCGTCCGGAACCGCTGTGATGGACTCACCGCACACCGAGCGCCACTTGAGCGGCAGCAAGGAGTTGAGCATGGACGCCACCGCGGCCCACGTGATCGTGGGAGCCGGACTGGCCGGGGCCCAGGCGGCCCGGACCCTGCGCGAGGAGGGGTACGACGGCCCGCTGGTGCTGATCGGCGAGGAGACCGAACCCCCCTACGAGCGGCCGCCGCTCTCCAAGGGCTACCTGCTGGGCAAGGACCCGCGGGAGAAGATCTACGTGCACCCGGCCGACTGGTACCGGGAGCAGCGGATCGACCTGCGCCTGGGCACCGCGGTGACCGACCTGGACCCGGCCGCCCACCGCCTCACCCTGGCCGACGGCAGCACCGTGGACTACGCCAGGCTGCTGCTCACCACCGGCTCCACGCCGCGCCAACTCCCGGTGCCCGGTGCCGGTCTGACCGGTGTGCACTACCTGCGCCGGGTCGAGGAGAGCGACCGGCTGCGCGAACTGTTCCGCACCGCGCAGCGGATCGCGGTGATCGGGGCCGGCTGGATCGGCCTGGAGGTGACCGCCGCGGCGCGGGCCGCCGGGGTCGAGGTCACCGTGCTGGAGGCGCTGGAACTGCCGCTGCTGCGGGTGCTGGGCCGGGAGGTGGCGGAGGTCTTCGCCGGCCTGCACCGGGACAACGGCGTGGACCTGCGCTTCGAGGTGCGGGTGACGGAGATCGTCGGCGCGGACGGCGCGGTGACCGGGGTCCGGCTGGCGGACGGCACGGTCGTCCCGGCGGAGGCCGTGCTGGTCGGGATCGGCATCCGGCCGAGCACCGCGCTGGCCGAACAGGCCGGCCTGACGGTCTCCGACGGGATCAGCACCGACGCCTCGCTGCGCACCTCGGACCCGGACGTCTTCGCGGCCGGCGACGTGGCCCGCGCCCACCACCCGCTCTACGACCGCCCGATCCGGGTCGAGCACTGGGCCAACGCCGTCCACCAACCGCGCACCGCCGCCCGGGCGATGCTCGGCCAGGACGCCGTCTACGACCGGGTGCCGTACTTCTACACCGACCAGTACGACCTCGGCATGGAGTACACCGGCTACGTCGAGCCCGACGGCTACGACCGCGTGGTCTTCCGCGGCGACGTCCCCGGGCGCGAGTTCATCGCCTTCTGGCTGGCGGGCGACCGGGTGCTGGCGGGCATGAACGTCAACGTCTGGGACGTCACCGACCCGATCCGCGACCTGGTCCGCACCGGCCGCCCAGTCGACCCGGCCAGGCTGGCCGACCCGGACGTGCCGCTCTCGGAGGTCTGAGCCCGAACACGCCCGACCACGCGACAGGCCCGGAGCACCTCACCGCCCCGGGCCTCGGTCACCCCCCGCCAGCCCCTGGAGGGCCCGCGCCTCAGCGCCGTTGCCCCTGAGGAGCCGCGACGGGCCCCCGTATAAGGCCATCGATGTTATCGGGCCCTTAAACCATCTCCTCATGCTGGATAGCCTGTGGACTACTCAGGCTAGCGTGAGCGCGCATCACAGTTCTGAGCGTCCTTCTCTCCGTGGGCCCGCTGGTCGTGGTCACCGAGGGTGCCGTGCCGCTTCGCCAGGGGGTGTCGCTGGTTCACGCGGTTGGTGTGCCCGATGTCCTCGGTCACGAAGCGGCTCCCGCCGGCCTCCTGCTCCCAGCGGGCCCGCTCGGTGAGCTCCCCGGCGCGCTCGGCCTGCTGGGTGGGCGTGTCCTTTGGCTTGCTGTTCTTGAAATCTGCTCTGTTCCTCAGTGGTTGGGCCCGCCGCCGGCCACGCCTCGGCGTCTTCCCCGGACGACAGCGGGTGGTCTTCGTGGTCAGGCCCAGCGTGGCACCCGTATACGCGGGGAGCCCAGCCAGGCGATGTGGTGGCCCTCGGGGGTGACCGTGAGTCCGAACCGCTCGAAGCCCGGCCGGTCGTGGTCGGTCCACCACTGCCACGCGGCGACCACCTCGTCCCACAGCGCGCGGGGACCGGACTGGTACACCTCGAACTCCGTGCGCCCCGACGCGTAGTCGACCGAGGCCCACGACAGGGTGTCCCGCGAGTACAGCCACAGCGTGTACGCCCCGCCGTCGTACCGCTCGGCCCGCCAGAACGCACCGGGCATACCGAGCCCGATCACGAACTGTGCGAGCCAACTCCCGGTGTCCGGCGGGGCCAGGCTGGTCTTGCTCAACACCCCGTCAGCCGGCCACTCCTTCCCACCCAGGTACTCCGGCAGCAACGGGCGAGCCGTGCGCTGCTGACGCGCCCGCATGAAGGCCGAGCCGCGAGTGAACTTCCCGGATGCCGCGCCGTCGTCGTCGACGACCAGGCGCACGATGTGCTCGCCGCCGTACTCCGTGCCGAAGGGTGCGACGATCACACCTCCGGGCCGCGTCTGCTCCAGCCAGGCGGGAGGGATCTCGATCACGGAGCAGGTGGCGATCACCCGGTCGTACGGGCCCCCGGCCGCCCAGCCTTCCCGGCCGTCCCCCTCCACCACGGTGGGGGTCAGCTTCAGCCGGGCCAGGTTCGCCCGCGCGCCCCGGGCAACGTCCGGGTCGAACTCGATCGTCACCACGTTGGAGTTGCCCACCCGGCAGGCCAGGAGAGCCGAGTTCCACCCCGTACCCGTCCCGATCTCCAGCACCCGGTGACCCATCCTGACGTCAAGGTCGCGGAGCATCGAAAACACCATCGTGGGCATGGAGTTGGACGAGCTCGGCGTGTTGCCGACCCCGTCGGCGTCATGCCTGCCGTCGTCCCACTGCGTGGTCAGCGGGATGTCCGAGTAGACCGCCCTACGCCACGCGTCCGGGTCCGCGCCCCGATCAACCACGGGACTCTGCTTCGTGCCGTCCGCGATGCCCGGCCAGATGCGGTCCGGGACGAACTCCTCGCGGGGCACGGCCTGAAAGACGGGGAGCCAGTCCGAGGTGAGCGCGCCGCTGGCCATCAGCGCGGAGGCGAGCCCCTGAGGGCCCGCCTCCCTCTGCGTCTCGCCTGTCACTTACCGCCGCCGCCCGCCGGGCTGCTGCCGTCGCTGGTGTTGCCGCCCTCGTCCGAGCCGCCCCCGCCGTGCCCCGCACCGCTGCTGCTGTCGTCCTGCTGCTTGCCGCCGTCGCCGGAACCGGTGCCGCCTCCGCGCTTGCCCATCTCAGTACCTCCGTGCTGGTGGGGCCCGGCAGGCCGTTGCCTGCAGGGTGGTGCTCGCCCCAGCCGTGACGTGGTGCGCGGCTGGGGCGAGCTGTCAGGCCGACTCAGTCGAGCCGGTCCATGACGAACCCCCTGACCGCCGGGCCCGCAGAGCCCTTCGGGTTCACGCCGATCGGCGGTTCGTCAGGTTCCTCGACCTGCTGCCACCGGTAGGCGGCGACCAGCTCCGCGTACTGCGGGTTGATCCACTCCTCCATGCCGATCCTCCCTTCGTAGGTGGCAGCAGGCTACGGCGTCACGGCACGATCGCCGGCTTGTTGCAGGGCGGCTGCGGGGTCGGCATCGGCCGGATCGCACATTCCTTCTGGTGCTGGCAGTTGGCCGCCACCGTGAACGTGCGGTCGTCCGGCCCCACCCACAGCTCACGGTCCGACTCGAACCCGGCCGCGCGGATCAACTCCTGGGACCGGTCGAGGATCTTCGGGTCGTAGAACGTGGGGTCGTAGCCCGGGGTGTGGTGCACGAACCCGCCGAACCGCTCGCACAGCCCGGCGTAGGTGGCGGTGTGAAGGATGAGGGCGTGCCAGCCCTCGTCCACCACACGGGACGGGGCCATGGCCTGGTCCCGGTAGGTGGCCGCAGCCACCGTGAACTTGATGCCCTCGCAGGCGATCCGCTCGGCGACGTCGGCCGTCATCCCCGGGTTGTTGTCCACGATGGTGGACACCACGCCGTCGAACCGACGCGGCTCCAGCAGCGTGCGCGGGTCCCGCGCGGCCTGCGGGTCCGGCATGGGGCCGGGCGGGCGCTCCGTCGGAACAGTCATACTGGTGTCTCCTCACACTGAGGCGAGCCCCGGGCACCGGTTGGTGCCCGGGTCGTTCGGTGTTGCGGAACCCGCCCCGGTCGGACAGCTCGCCAGCAGTTGGCCGGGGCGGGCATCTCGGGAGATCAGCCGATCCCCCAGCGCGAGCGCTCGTTCAGCTCGCATACGGCCGCCCGAAGGCAGGCCGTGGTACCGGACTCCGCAGGCTCCAGAGCTTCCGGGCCGGTAGGAGGCTCGGCGTGCTCCGTGGGAACGCACGCCATCAGGCTCGTCCTCCGGAGCAGTTGACGCACCGACAGTGTGCGAGAATCGCGGCCTTCTGGAGGGCCTCGCTCCGGGACGAGCCACGGCTGCGGGCCTTGAAGGCACGGTAGTCGTCGAGCGGGTTCCACCCGCCGCCGGCCGCGCCCTGCCGACCCTTGGACGCCTCACGGTTCGTGGGCGGGGAATGCAGCCGCGCCATGGGTTTCCCTCCTCCATTGCTGGTGCAGCGGGGTGTGGGATAGACCGTAGGGAAGCGGTTACGCACGGTGCCACAACCTTGCACCGTCTTGCATGGATTCACCCGAGAGCGGCGATGGCCTCTTCGATCAGGGTCTTCGCCGCCGGCCCGTAGACCGCCATCGACGCCAGGATCTGAAAGGCCTTCGAGTACGAGGCGATCTCTCCCGGGGTCGTGATCTTGACGATCGCCGTCAGCAGCTCGGCATCCACCCGTTGATCATCGAACATGTAGAAGGCTTCGAGAGGCCACATGGTTCGAGGGGTGCCAAATGGGATCACCCCCAGGCTCACCCGAGGCAGCCCCGCCACCTCCAGCAGGTAGCGGAGCTGATCCACCATGGCTTCCCGATCCCCGAGCGGGGACCGGAGTACCGTCTCCTCCAGAACGAACGCGAAGGTCCGGTTCCCTGATCGCAAGTACTGCCCGCGTTGAAGTCTGCTCTCCACTGCGGCATCAACATCGTCCGGCGTGTTCTGAAAGCTCGTGATGCTGCCCATCAGGGCCCGTGCGTACTCCCGCCGCTGAAGAATGCCCGGCATCACGTTCGAGCAGTACAGGCGTATCTTCCGGCTCTGCTCGAACACGGGCAGGATTGCCTCCTGGGCGTGCTTCATCCCGCTCCGGTGCAGCCGCTTCCACTCGACGTACATCTCGTCAGCCGCTCGGCTCGCCGCGATCAGGTCGGCGGCCTGCCCCTCCGCACCGCAGGCGGTGCACCACTTCCGGATGTCGTCAGCGGACGGCGGGGTCCTGGCACCCGCAATGCGCGACACCTTCGACTCACTGAAGCCAGTGAGAAGGGCCAGATCATGCCCTGAAAGGCCGGCGTCCTGCCGGAGGTCTCTCAACCTCTTGGCAATGGACTCACGGGCGTTCTGGGCACTGGACGACGGCGACAGGGACATGATCTGGCGATCTCGCTACGACGGTCAGACGGCGAACTTCTCGTGCTCGACCCCGCGGGCCCATACCGCCTCGAAGGCGTTCGCGCACAGCTCGACCGCCGACGGGTCATCGGTGTACTGCGGGTCAAGCGCGGCACCCGGGCCGTCGAACAGGTTGAACCGGACGGCTCGGCCGTCCACCAACCAGAAGTCATTGCCCGGCAGGGCCAGGACCGATGCCTCACTTCGGGGGAGCCAGCGCACTTGCTCACCGATGGCCAGGTTGACGCTGGTGATGTGGTGCTCGTACCGCACGTAATCCGTCACCGGGACCGAGACGACGCGGGCTCGGCGAACCGAGACTCCACGAGCAACGGCCCTGCGCACCAGGTCGCTCCAGCCCTCCCAATACGCCGAGTCGGGATCCACGTCGACCGGCTCCCCGCTGGACCACTTCGCGACCTCCGAGGCCTCCTCGGCCACACTGTAGTGGTCACGCAGCTCCAGGTGGACTGCGGACACCCGCGCCGAGTTGATCAGCTCAGTGAAGCTTGGAGTGCCGTTCTGCGTCATCGCACGCCTTCCTGAGAATCGGCACCATCCGGGCCGGGATCCGAATCACTGACTCGTGCTCGGGGACCGTGTTGTCGTGGTCCTGGCCATGCCCGGCCGCGAGCACACCTGCGATCTCTTCTTCGTTCGCCGTGTAGCTCTGAACCAACAAGTCCCCGCTCTCCTCGTCCACCCAGACGGTAGAGCTGTTGCCCTGGCCAGTGTCCGGGTCGATACCTACGAACCGTATCTTCATGGCCGCCCCTCCTGTCACTCCGCTTGCGCGATCTTGCATGCCCGGTCGTACAGGCACCAGCATCCCGCCAGGCCCGACGTCGTGTCAGGGAGTTCTGACGAACCACCCGGCCATGACAGCTACAACGTGTGATTCTCTGAAGATTCGTCAGCTCAGCCACACAGCGCGTACATGGCCCAAGGGCACACCCACGGGCACGGCCCACGCGGCACTGTTGTGCGCCGTGGTGTACAGGCCTACGTGTGGCTGTGCCGTAACTCCTCCTGCGCCAACACGGACGGCAGGTCGCACGGATCAGCGAGGTGTAGCCGACCGCGACGGCCTACTGCCGGGGCGCCAACTCGCACGCGTACCAGGTGCCCGGCTTGCCTCCGAGGTCGGCCGGGGCTGCCGGGCCGATCGGGGTGAACCCGGCTTTGGCCAGCACCCGTTGTGAGGCGAGGTTGGCGTGGGAGACGGCCGCGCGCAGCGTGCGCAGGCCGTGCTGGGCCGCGGCCAGCCGGCACAGTTCCCGGACGGCCGCGGTCGCCACGCCGCGGCCCGTGGCGTGCTCGGCGACCCGGTAGCCGAGGACGGCCGCGCCGTCCGCCAGGTCGTACAGGTTGAACCGGCCGAGGACCGAGCCGTCCGCCGCCAGCGCCAGGTACCAGGCGCAACTGCCGTCCTGCTGCTCGGCCAGCGACGCCTCGAACTGCTCGGTGAACCGCTCGAAGTACGCCTCGCCGCGGTCGCCGATCACGGCGGCGAAGTAGGCGCGGTTGGCCAGCTCGAAGTCCAGGAGCGCCGGGGCGTGGTCGGCGCGCAGTTGCGTCAGTTCGAACACCATCCGGCTCAGACCTCCAGGGCGAAGCGGCGGCAGACGTGGACCCGGGCGAACTGCGCACGCAACAGTTGCTCGTCCTGCAGCTTGGCGTGCAGGAAGGCCATCATGGGCCGTAGCTCCGGGCGCCGTTCGGCGATGGCCCGGGCCGGCTCGCCGGCATCGGTGTAGTGGTTCGCGTAGACGTGCAGGTAGTGGCTGCTCTCGGCGAAGCCCATCGCCCGGTACCAGCGCAGGGTGTCCGGGTCGTCCCTGGTCCAGGCGTCCAGGGTCGGCACGCCGAGGGCGGCGACGCGGGCCCGGGCCTCGGTGAGCAGGGCGCGGCCGATGCCTTGGTGCTGGTGGTCGGGATGCACGGCGACGGTGTCGACGGTCGCCAGGTCGCCATCGACGGTGACGTCCATGATCCCGATGATGGCGCCGAGCTCTCCGGCAGCCACCAACGCGAAGCCCGGCGCGGGGACCACGGGCTTGGTCCTCAGCACGTCGTCGAAATAGGCGGTGCTCAGGAAGGAGAGCACCCGGCAGCGCAGCCAGGAGCCCTCGTCGGCGGGGGTGTACTCACGGATGACGTGGTTCAAGACAGTGATCCTCAACAAGTGTGGCGACGTTCGGGCAGCGGCGGTCACGACGTTGTGGGATCACGGCGGAGATTCTGCGCGGAGTCCCGTGCTCCGGCAATCGGATTTTTGCCGCCACGGCAGGATCCGAAGAGCGGCCTACCCCCGGCGCCCCGGCACCGCGGCGGCGGTGAGGGCGGCCGTGTGCTGCAGGTAGAGCGTGGCGTCCAGCTGCCGCACCTGGTCCAGGCCGAGCACGTCCTGGACCAGCAGGAAGGAGATCAGCGACCCGAAGAACGAACGCGCCGTCAGGTAGCCGGTGCCGACCGGGGCGCCCTGGGCCTCGATCAGCTCCCCCAGCCGGGCCGCCGCCTGGTCGATGAACTCCACGAAGCGGGTGTCGCCGGCGAGCGTCCGGTTCTCGCTGATCATGATGGTGAGCAGGTCCAGGTTGGCCCGGGCCGCCTGCAGGAAGCCCTCGCCGGCGAACTGCAGCAGCAGTTCCAGCGGCAGTTCGGCGGCCTCCGCGGGTGGGCCCGGCAGTGCCCGGAAGACCTCGACGGCCTGGTCGAGCAGGCCCGCCAGGATCTCCTCCTTGTTCGCGAAGTAGCGGTAGAGCAGCGCGTCGTTGATGTCGGCGGCGGCGGCCAGGTCGCGGGTGGTGGTGGCGTGGAAGCCGCGTTCCGCGAAGAGCCGGCGGGCCGCGGCCAGGATCTCGGCGCGCCGTTCGGCGGCCGGCTTGCGGGGGCGCCGGGCGCGGGCGGCGCCCGGGGCCGGGGGTGCGGTCACCGGGCGCGCCCCCGGATCACCGCGAGCAGCCAGAGCCCGGTGCCGGCGTTCAGCGAGCCGAGCGGGACCCAGTCGAGCGCGGTGTGCGGGCCGAGGTGGGAGTCGGGATGGGTGACGGCCCAGACGGCGAGGGCCACGGTGGCGGCCTTGGTGATCGAGGCGAGCACGGTGAGTAGCAGCGGGCCGCGTCGCGGCAGTACCGCGCCCGCGGCGACGACCCCGAACCAGCCGCAGGCGAGCGGGACCAGCGCCGCGGTGGGCAGCGAACGCAGCGAGGTGGCGAAGACGCCGATGCCGGCCACCAAGGCCAGCGCACAGGGAAGGCGCCGCGGGGCGGGGATCGCGGCGAGGAGGTGCGCGCCCCGACCGGAGTCTGCGGAAGCGTTCATGGCTTTGATAGTAGGCGCCTGCCTACAAGACCACAATGCTCCCGACGCCACGGTCCGCGCCCCTTTGCCAGTAGGCGCCTGCCTACAAGCCCCGCGCTCCGACGCCACGCGCCCCGCCCCCGCTCCTCACGCCACCGTGACCGCCGCCAGCAGCCGCTGCGCCGTCTCCTCCAACCCCGCGGTGTGCGAGCCCTTCACCAGCACCAGGTCCCCCGGCCGCAGCTCGCCCAGCAGCAGCTCGAGCGCCGCCTCCCGGTCCGCCACCAGGCTGCTCGCCACCCCGCCGGCCACCGCCTGGGCGTGCGTCAGCGCCGCCTCGTCCCCGCCCACCGCGATCAGCCGCGCCACCCGCCCGGCCGCCACCCGCCGCCCGAGCGCCGCGTGCTCCGCCGCACTCGCCGCGCCCAACTCGGCCATCTCCCCCAGCACCGCGACCACCCGGCGCCGCCCGCCGGCCATCGCGGCCACCGTGCGCAGCGCCACCGCCATCGAGTCGGGGTTGGCGTTGAACGCGTCGTTGACCACCGTGACCCCGTCCGGCCGCTCCGCCACCTCCAGCCGTCCGGGCGTCAGCTGCCGGGCGGCGCACAGCCCTTCGGCGACCTGGTCGAGGCCGGCCGCACCGACCCCGAGGACCGCCGCGGCGGCCGCCGTCGCGTTGGCCACCTGGTGCTCCCCGTACAGCGCCAGCCGGACCCGGGCCGCCGCGCCGCCGAACCGCAGGGTGAACGAGGGCCGCCCGGCCGGGTCCAGCTCGATCGCCTCGGCCCGCACGTCACCGGCCGCCCGGCCGAAGGTCAGCACCGGCGCCGCGGTGCAGTCGGCCATCGCCCGCACGTACGGGTCGTCCGCGTTCAGCACGGCCAGCCCGTCGGCGGGCAGCGCGGCCACCAACTCGCTCTTGGCCGCCGCGATCGCCTCCTTGGTCCCGCCGAACTCGCCCAGGTGGGCGGTGCCGACGTTGGTCACCAGCGCCACGTCCGGCCGCACGATCCCGGTCAGGTGGGTCAAGTGGCCGGCCCGGCTGGCCCCCATCTCCAGCACCAGGTAGCGGGTGCCCGGCTCGGCGGCCAGCACGGTCAGCGGTAGGCCGATCTCGTTGTTGAAGGAGCGCTGAGTGGCCACCGTGGGCCACCACGCACCGAGCAGCTGGGCGATCAGGTCCTTGGTGCCGGTCTTCCCGGCCGACCCGGTCAGCGCCAGCACGGTCGGACCGCCGGCCAGCCGGGTGGCCGCCGCCCGGGCCAGCTCGGTCAGGGCGGTGAGCACGTCGGGCACCACCACGGCCGGCGCGCCCACCGGCCGGGCCGCCAGCACTCCGACCACCCCGGCGAGGTGCGCGGCGCCGGCGAACCGGTGACCGTCGGTGTGCCGCCCCGGCAGCGCCACGAAGAGCGAGCCCGGCTCGGCCAGCCGGGAGTCGATCACCGCCGGGCGGTCCACCAGCGCATCGGGGTCGGGTGCGTCGTAGAGCACCCCGCCCACGGCGTCGGCGATCTGTTGCAGCGTCATGGGGACCACAGCGGCTCCGCTCGGTCGGTGGTCGCCCCCGGGGTGGGGCGGCGGGCCATCGACGCTAGCCCGCGCCGCCCGTTCGGCCGCGCCGACGCGCGCCACCGGCCCGCACGCGTCCGCCGGATGGCTTGCCGCAGCGCGCCACGCGCGCCGCTTCCCGCGCCGCGCCGCACGGCCGCCGGACCATGACCGGAGCAGGACGCCGGACCAGGACATGCCGGAGCAGGACAGGCCGGAGCAGGACGCCGGAGCAGGACAAGCCGGAGCACGACGCCGGACCACGACAAGCAGGACAAGGAGGTGCCGGGTGTCCGAGCAACCCGCCCCGGTCAGCGTGGTGATCGCCGCCTACAACGCCCAACGCACCCTGGGCGACGCGCTCGCCTCGGTGCTGCGCCAGTCGCCCCGCCCCGCGCAGCTGATCGTGGTGGACGACGGCTCGACCGACGACACCGCCCGGGTGGTCGCCGGCTACCCCGAGGCGCAGTTGATCCGCCAGCCGAACCAGGGCCCCTCGGCCGCCCGCAACACCGGGATCGCCGCCGCCACCCAGCCCTGGGTGGCCTTCCTGGACGCCGACGACCTGTGGCTGCCCGGCCGGCTCGCCCGCCAGCTGACCGCCGCCCGCCGGCACCCCGGCGCGGTGCTGCTGGCCGGCGACTGGGTGCGCACCGGCGAGGAGTACCGCGAGCCGACCGGCCTGGTCGGCGAGACCCTGCTGGGCTACCGCGACCTGCTGGTGATGAACCGGTTCCAGACCTCCACCGTGCTGGTGCGCACCGAGGTGCTGGCCGACTGCGGCGGCTTCGACCCGACGCTGGACGGCGCCGAGGACTGGGACCTGTGGCTGCGCTGCGCCAAGCACGGCCTCTCGGTCAAGCTCGACCTGCCGCTGGCGGTCTACCGCGACGAGCCGGCCGGCTACAGCAAGGACCTGCCCCGGCTGTACGGGCGGATGCTGAGCATGCTGGACCGCGAGCGCGCCGGCACCGCGCTGACGGCGGCGGCCTTCGCCCGCGTGCTGACCTGGCACCACCTGCGGTTCGCCGTCGCCTTCCTGCTGGCCGGCAAGCCCGCGCTGAGCCGCGGCGTGCTGCGCGAGGTGCGGCTCACCGGGCTGGCCCGGCACGTGCCCGGGGCGGCGGTCGGCTACCTGCTGCCGTTCCTCGGGTCCCGGGTCCGCCGGCGGCTGCGCCGGGCCTGACCAGGAGCGGGGTCGACGGGGGCGGGGTCCACGAGGGCGGGGTCCACGAGGGCGGGGTCGACGAGAGCGGTGCGGGGCTCGGCGGCGGTGGGGCCCGGCCACACCCCCGCCAGCCACAGCGACAACGGCAGCACGGCCGCCGCCACCGCCAGGCCCGCGAGCAGCGGCGGCAGCGCCGCGGACCCGATCCGCGCCGGCAGCGCACGCACCGTCAGCCAGGCCGCCACCGCAGCCGGCAGGCTGGCCAGCACCGCCCGCCCGGCCGCCCGCAGCACCGCCGGCTGCTCCGGCTGCCCGCCGAGCCGTCGCCGCAGCACCACCGCCGCGGCGAGGGCGGCCGCCGCGTACGCCAGCGAGACCGCGCCGGCCACCCCCGGCACCCCGAACGGGCGGTACAGCACCAGCCCCAGCAGCACCATCAGACCGTTGTTCAGCAGATAGAGCCCGAACGCCGCGCGCAGCGCCCGCAGCGCCTGGTACACCCGCACGAAGTAGAGGAAGGCCGAGAAGCCGGGCAGCCCGAGCGCCAGCACCGCCAGCACCCGACCGGTCAGCGCGGCGCCCGCCGCCCCGGTGGCGCCGTGGCCGAGCAGCAGCCGCACGATCGGGTCGGCCAGCGCGGCCAGCACCGCGGCGATCGGCACCATCAGCAGGAGCAGCAGCCGCAGCCCCCCGGCCACCTCCGCCCGCAGTTCGCGGACCCGCCCGGCCGTCCAGTGGGCCGCCCAGCCCGGCTGCCGCGCCCCGGTGATGGAGACCGCGACCACCCCGAAGGGCACCTGGAAGAAGGTGTACGCGTAGGTGTACGCGCTCACCCCGCCCGGGCGGCTGGCGGCCAGCAGCAGCACCGCGAAGAGTGCCGCCTGGTTGGCGGCCACCATCCCGAAGGTCCACCCGGACAGCCCCGCCACCTGCCGCACCGCCGGGTCGCGCGGCGCCCACCGCCAGCGCAGCCGCACCCGGGCCGCGGCCAGCCCACCGGCCAGCACCACCGCCTGGGCGGCCACCCCGGCGGTGGTGCCCAGGCCGAGCAGCAGGAGCAGCCCGCCCGGCGGGTCGGCGTGCTGGGCGGCGCCGCGCAGCGGGCCGGCCAGGGCGAGCAGCAGGCCGATCAGCGCCAGGTTGTTGGCGATCGGGGCGAAGGTGGCGAGCGCGAACCGGCGCACGCTGTTCAGCACCGCGGTGGCCAGCGCGATCGCGCCGTACAGCAGCACCTGCGGGGCGAACAGGCGCAGCAGCCGCACCGCGGCGGCGTCCTCGGCCCCGGCGGTACCGCGGGGCGCGGCCAGGGTGTAGCCGTGCATCAGCGGGCCGGCGACGGCCGCGACCAGGGCGGTGACCGCGACCAGCACGACCAGGCAGACCGTCACCACCGCGGAGACACCGCCCCAGCCGTCGGGGTCGGCGGGGTCACCGGCCCAGCCATCGGGGTCGGCGGGGTCACCGGCCCAGCCATCGGGGTCGGCGGGGTCACCGGCCTTCTCGGGTCGCTCCCGCTCGGCGGGATCACCGGCCCAGCCGTCGGGATCGGCGGGGTCACCGCCCCTCTCGGGGCGCTCCAGGCGGGCCACGAAGACCGGGACCAGGGTGGCGGAGAGCACCCCGCCCAGCACCAGGTCGTAGATCATGTTGGGCGTGGTGTTGGCCAGGTTGTAGGCATCGGCCAACGGGGTGATGCCGAGCGCGTAGGAGAGCGCGAAGACCCGGCCCAGCCCGGTCAGCCGCGACAGCGCGGTGCCGGCCGCCATCGCCAGCTCGGGGCGGATCCGACGGGTGCGGTGCGGCCGGCCCGCGGTCACAGTGGCGGCGCCGGGCGGGCGGTGGGCTCCTCGGCCGGGTCGAGGTACCCGAGCAGCGCGGGCCCGCCCCGCCCGTGCGTCAGGTCGCAGACGGTGACGCCGAGCCCGGGCCACCCGCGCCCCGCCTTCGCCCGCCCCCGCCCGCGGTGGCGACCACGCACGGCGACCGGCCGCCGCAGCCCGCCGACCGTCGTCGCACCGACGCCGGCTCCCGCGCCCGCCCCCACCCAGCCACGGGCCGCCAACGCGGCGCGCGCCTGTTCCCGGTCGTCGAACGGCACCTCGCGACCCGCCACCTGCTGGCTGGTCTCGTGCCCGCGGCCGACCACCAGCACCACGTCGCCCGGCCCGGCCAGGCCCACGGCCAGCCGGATCGCGGCGGCCCGGTCCAGCTCCACCAGCACCCGCCCGTCCGACTGCCCCAGGCCACCGGCCAGCATCTGCTCCACGATCGCCCGCGGGTCCTCGTCGCCCGGGCTGTCGCTGGTCAGCACCGTGGTGTCGGCGGCGAGCGCCGCCCGGCCGGTCTCCGGCCGCTTGTACCGGTCCCGCCCGCCCCGGCTGCCCACCACCAGGTGCACCCGGCCGCCGGGGGCGAGCAGGTCCCGGCAGGTGGCCAGTTGCTGCGCCAGTGCGCCGGGGGTGTGCGCGTAGTCCACCAGGACCAGGAACGGCTGACCGGCCGTCACCGCCTCCGACCGCCCCGGCACCGGCGGGCAGCCGGCGATCCCCGCCACCGCCCGGTCCGCCGGCACCCGCAGCGCCCGGGCGGCCAGGTAGGCGGCGGCCAGGTTGGTGGTGTTGCAGGCACCCAGCACCGGGGCCGACAGCTCCACCGGGCCGTCCGCGCAGTCGAGCCGGATCCAGGTCCCCGAGCGGTCGCAGTGCGCCGCGGTGATCCGGGCCTGGGCCCGCTCGCTGTGCCCGAAGGTGAGCACCGGGACCTGCGCCTGGGCGGCCAGCCGGGCGCCCCAGTCGTCGTCCACGCAGATCAGCGCACGCCGGCAGCGCTCGGGGAGGAAGAGCAGCGACTTGCTGTAGTAGTACTGCTCCATGGTCCCGTGGTAGTCCAGGTGCTCGGCCGACAGGTTGGTGAACACCCCGACGTCGAAGACGATCCCGCCGATCCGGTGCTGGTCCAGCGCGTGCGAGGAGACCTCCATCGCCGCCGCCCGCAGCTGCGCGGCCCGCATCCGCCCGAAGAGCCGCTGCAGGTCGGGCGCCTCCAGCGTGGTGAGCGCCGAGGCCCACCGGTGCGCGCCGATCCGGGTCTCCACCGTGCCGAGCTGCCCGGCCGGCCAGCCGGCCGCGACGAAGGCGGCGTGCAGCAGGTAGCTGGTGGTGGTCTTCCCGTTGGTCCCCGTCACGCCGGCGATCGCCAGGCCGTCGGCCGGCCGGCCGTGCAGCGCGGCGGCGATCGGCCCGATCGCCCAGCGCACGTTGGGCACCCGCAGCTGGGGTATCTCCAGGTCGAGGAAGCGCTGCACCAGCAACGCCCGGGCCCCCGCCGCGACGGCCGCCGCCGCGTGGCGGTGCCCGTCGGTCCGGGCTCCCGGCATCGCGCAGAACAGCCAACCGGGTCGCACCTGCCGGCTGTCGTGGGTGCAGTCCACCACGGCGACGTCGCCGCCCCGCTGTTCGGCGCCGGGCCAGGCGGCCGCCAGTTCCGACAACGGCACCGCCCGGTGCGCCCCGCACCAGGCGGCGGGCGAGCCGCCGGGCGGCGAACCGGCGGGCGGACGCGTCGGACGCGGGCCCAGCGCTCTGCGGTAGCCAGTCATCTCTCGTCTCCATCGCCGTCGCCGTGGCAGGCGGGGATTCCCGATCACGACGCTAGGCGAGCCGTCCGGTACTCGCAGCACGGAGCCCGTCACGGTGGGTGGCCGACCGTTCCCGCGCCCGGAAAATCCGCTACGGACGGCGCCTCGGCGGACGGTAGGTTCGCCGTCGACCGAACGACCCCCTGACCCTCCGGAGCTGTAGCACCATGACCACCGACCCGCGGATCGGCCCCCCGCACTTCGGCACCGAGCGCGAGACCCTGCGCGCCTTCCTCGAGTACCAGCGCACCACCCTCGCGATGAAGTGCGAGGGCCTGACCGACGAACAGCTGCGGACCCGGTCCATGCCGCCGTCCACCGTCACCCTGCTCGGCCTGGTCCGGCACCTCGCCGAGGTCGAACGCGCCTGGTTCCGCCGGGTCTTCGAGGACCACGACGCCCCGATGGTCTGGTCCGACGTGATCGACTTCCAGGCCGCCTACGACGCCACCGGCGCCACCCGTGCCGAGGCGTTCGCCGCCTGGGAGGCCGAGGTCGCCGAGTCCCGCCGGATCGAGGCCGCCGCCGACTCGCTGGACCGGGTCGGCTACCAGCCGCGCTGGGAGGAGGAGGTCTCGCTGCGCATGGTGATGACCCACGTGCTGCTGGAGTACGCCCGTCACAACGGCCACGCCGACTTCCTGCGGGAGGGCCTGGACGGCGTGGTGGGCGCCTGACCGACCGCTGGGCCCAGCATTCGAACACCTGATCGATAGGCGGGCTACCCTGTCCCCATGACCGTCCACCTCCAGAGCACCCTGTTCGGCAGCGCCGAGCGCCCCCGGCTCGGGCCGCTCGACGCCCTGCGCCGGCTCGAGCTCGGACTGGGGGCCTGGGTGGACGTGCTGCCGGGGTGGCTGGCGGGGGCGGACGAGGTGTTCGAGTTCCTGGCCGGCGCGGTGCCCTGGCGGGCCGAGCGGCGGGCGATGTACGAGCGGGTGGTGGACGTGCCACGGCTGCTGGCCCACTACGGGGACGGGGTCGCCCTGCCGCACCCGGTGCTGACCGAGGCCCGCCGGGCGCTCGGCGAGCACTACGCGGCCGAGCTGGGCGAGCCGTTCACCACCGCGGGACTCTGCTACTACCGCGACGGGCGGGACAGCGTGGCCTGGCACGGGGACCGGGGTGGCCGGGCGGCGCACCAGGACACGATGATCGCGATCCTCTCCCTCGGGGAGCCGCGCACCTTGCTGCTGCGCCCGCACCACGGGCCGGGGCCCACCCACCGGCACGCCCTGGGGCACGGCGACCTGCTGGTGATGGGCGGTTCCTGCCAGCGGACCTTCGACCACGCGGTGCCGAAGACCGCCCGCCCGACCGGCCCCCGGATCAGCGTCCAGTTCCGGCCCCACCGGGTCTGGTAGACCGTCCCGGGCCCCGGACGGTCGCGCCCCGCGGACCGTTGGCCTCGCCATGCCGCGGTGATCGGCTAGCCTGCCGTCCGGACCATGTGCGTACGGAGCATCCGCACAGACCATTGGGGGGTTACACATGTCCAGGCTCATCACCGCCGCCATGCCCGCACACGGGCACACCACGCCGCTGCTCGCGATCACCGCCGACCTGGTGGCGCGCGGGCACGAGGTGGTCTTCCTCGGCGGCGCCCGGTTCGCCGAGGCCGCCGAGGCGACCGGCGCGCGGTTCGTCGCGCTGCCGCCCGAGGCGGACTTCGACGACCGGCGGATCAACGACCACTTCCCGGGGCGGGCCGACCTGCCGCCGGGGCCGCAACGGCTGGCCTTCGACGCCCGGAACATCTTCATCGACCCGGTCCCCGCGCAGTACCGGGCCCTGCGCGCGCTGCTCGCCGAGTTCCCGGCCACGGCCGTGCTGGGCGACTGCTTCTTCCACGGCATGCTGGCCCTGGCGCTGGCTCACCCGCGCGACGAGCGGCCGGCCGTGCTGAGCATCGGGGTTGCGCCGCCGATGCTGCCGAGCGTTGACACCGCACCGTTCGGACTCGCACTGCCGCCGCTGCCCGGGCCGGCGGGCCTGGCCCGCAACCAGGAGCTGAACGCCGAGGCGGCGCAGCGCGGCGAACCGTTGCGGCAGTACGCGGCCGAGGTGTTCGCCGGCGTCGGCGCCACGCTGCCGCCGGGGCCGCGGGCCGACACCGCCGTACGCGTGCCGGACCACTACCTGCAGCTGACCGTGCCCGGGTTCGAGTACCCGCGCAGCGACGCGCCGGCCTCGCTGCGCTACATCGGCGCGCTGCCGCAGCAGAGCCGGGGCGGGACCGAACTGCCCGACTGGTGGTCGGACCTGACGGACGCCCGGTCGGTCGCGGTGGTCACCCAGGGCACTCTGGCCAACGACGACCCGACCGAGCTGCTGGTCCCCGCGGTGCGGGCGCTGGCGAACCGGGCCGACCTGCTGGTGGTCGCCGCCACCGGCCGCCCGGACGGCCCGGAGCTGCTCACCGAGGCGCTCGGCGAGCTGCCGAGCAACGTCCGGGCCGCCGGCTACCTGCCGTTCGACCGGCTGCTGCCGCACGCCGACGTGCTGATCAGCAACGGCGGTTACGGCGGCGTGCACACCGCGCTGGCGCACGGGGTGCCGCTGGTGGTGGCGGGCGGCAGCGAGGACAAGCCGGAGGTGGCCGCCCGGGTGGCCTGGCGCGGGGTAGGCGTCGACCTGCGGACCGGCCGGCCGGGCGAGGCGGAGCTGCGCGAGGCGGTCGAGCGGGTGCTCGGTGACCCGGGCTACCGGTCCGCGGCGGGCGAGCTGGCGACCGAACTCGCCGCGCACCAGCCGCTGGCGGCGATCGCGGAGCTGGTCGACACGCTGGGCTGAGCCGGGGTGCGGCGGCGCTCCCCGGCAGGGCGGCGCACCGGGGTGAACGGGCCGCGCCCGTGCGGCGGGGCTCGGCCGGATCCGCCGGGCGCTTGCCGAGAGTGGTCCGGTGCGAACCCTGCTGCTGCGCGCCGCCGACTACCTCTACCCCGGCCAGCCCGGCAGGTACGGCACGCTGCCGGTGCTGCTGATCGCGCTGACCTGCGTCACCGGCATCGTCGACGCGGTCAGCTTCCTCGGCCTGCGGCACGTCTTCGTGGCCAACATGACCGGGAACGTGGTCTTCATCGGCTTCTCGCTGGCCGGGGCCACCGACCTCTCGCTCTGGGCGTCGGCCCTGGCCTTCGCGGCCTTCGTGGTCGGCGCCTGGACGGCCGGTCGGGTGGTGCGGCGGCTCGGCACGGCGCAGCGGGCGTTCCGCACCGTCGTGACCGTGCAGACGGTGCTGGTGGCCGGCGCGGTGGTGCTGGCGGCGGGCGCCGGGCACACGGCGACCGGGGCGCAGGTCGGGCTGATCGTGCTGCTCGGGCTCGGCATGGGCCTGCAGAACGGCGCGGTGCTCACGGTGAAGCTGCCCGACCTCACCACCACCGTGCTCACCCGCGTCCTCACGGGTCTGGTCACCGACCCGCCCGGTCGGGCCGGCGTGCGGCGGACGGTCTCGATCCTCGCGATGCTCGCCGGTGCGGTGACCGGTGCCGCGTTGCTGCTGCACGTCGGTGCGGGCGCGGCGCTCGGGCTGGCGCTGGCGCTGCTGGTGGGGGTGGGCCTGGCCGCCCGGCTGTGACGGTCGCCCCGCTGTGACCGGTCGCCCGCGCGGGCGGTGGGCACCGGTCCGCCGATCGGGTGGGTCTGCGCCCGGGCACGGCCCGACCGGGATGCCAAACGGCCCGGGCCCGGCTTACGGTGCTTCAGGTCCGCGAGACACACCCCGAGGCCCCACGCGGGTCGCTGATTGAGGTGGCTGCCGGCATGACAACTTCGGTCGCTGACCAGAGCGCGCTCGGCCGGCTCGGCCGGTTCTGCTACCTACGCCGCCGGCTGGTGCTGGTGCTCTGGGTGATCGGCACGATCGTCCTGCTGGTGGTCGGCTTCGGATTCGCCGCCCCCGCGGACAACGACTTCACCGGCGGCAACTCGCAGTCCGCCCAGGCGCAGAACCTGCTCAAGGTGCACTTCCCGGAGCGCAAGGGCAGTTCACTGACCCTGGCGATCCAGGCCCCGGCCGGCGTCGAGTCGCCCGCCGTGCGCCCGCGGGTGGAGGCGCTGACCGCGCAGTTGGGCACCGCCGAGCACATCACCGCCGTCCGCTCCCCCTACACCGCCCCCGGCCAGATCTCCGCCGACGGGCGCACCGCCTTCGCCGACCTGCAGTCGCCCACCAACCCGCTGCCGGCCGGCGAGGTCAAGCACCTGATCTCCGAGGTCAAGGCGGCGAGCGGGAACGGGGTGGTGTTCGCGCTGGGCGGCGCCGACGTGGTGGGCGCCGAGACGCCCTACGGCGGGGCCTCGGACGCGATCGGCGCGGTGGCGGCGATGCTGGTCATCCTGATCGCCTTCGGCTCGCTGCTGGCGATGGGCCTGACCATGCTGACCGCGCTGTTCGGGATCGGCACCGGCCTGGCGTTGATCTTCCTGCTCGGCTACCTCTTCCCGGCGCCGTCGTTCAGTCCGATCGTCTCGACCCTGCTGGGGCTGGGCGTCGGCATCGACTACGCGCTGTTCATCGTGACCCGCTACCGCGAGGGCCTGGCGGCCGGCCTGACGCCGCAGCAGGCGGTGGAGACCGCCGTCGCCCGGGCCGGCCGCTCGGTGCTGTTCGCCGGCGCCACCGTGGTGATCGCGATGCTCGGCCTCTTCGTGGTCCAGCAGAAGCTGCTCAACGCCACCGCGGTGGCCGCCTCGGTCACGGTGCTGATGACCATGTTCGCCGCGATCACCCTGCTGCCCGCACTGCTCGGGTTCGCCGGCCTGGGCATCGACCGGCTCAAGCTGCCCTACCTGGGGCGCACCGGTTCGCGCAGCCCGCTGGCCGAGCGGTGGGCCCGGGTGATCCAGCGCCACCCGGTCGCCGGGCTGCTGGCGGGCGCGGCGGTCATGGTGCTGCTGGCGATCCCGGCGCTGTCGATGCGGCTGAGCTTCGAGGACAACAGCACCGAGCCGCGCGACACCAGCGGCTACGCCTCGTACCGGATCCTCACCGAGGGCTTCGGCCCCGGGTTCAACGCGCCGTTCCTGGTGGTCGCCGCGCTGCCGCCGGGCGGCGCCACGCTGGGCCCGCTGGTCTCGGCGGTCGCGCACACCCCCGGGGTGGCCGCGGTGACGCCGCCGCAGACCAGTCAGGACGGCAAGGCGGCGCTCTTCGTCGCCTACCCGACCACCTCGCACCAGGACGCGGCCACGCCGAAGCTGCTGGACCGGCTGCGCGGACAGGTGATCCCGCCCGCCGTCGCCGGGACCGGCCTGGTGGTCCACGTGGGCGGGCCGACCGCCGGTGACACCGACTTCGCCTCCGAGGTGAGCGCCCGACTGCCGTGGCTGATCGCGACGGTGATCGGGCTGTCGCTGGTCCTGCTGCTGGTACTGGTCCGGTCGGTGGTGATCGCGCTCAAGGCGGCGGTGATGACGCTGCTCTCGGTGGGCGCGGCGTTCGGCGTGCTGGTCGCGATCGTGCAGTGGGGCTGGCTCGGCGGGCTGCTCGGCTTCCCGACCACGGCGCCGATCACCGCCTGGGTGCCGCTGTTCATCTTCCCGATCCTGTTCGGCCTCTCCACCGACTACGAGGTCTTCCTGGTCTCCCGGATCCGCGAGGAGTACGACGCGGGCGCGGACACCCGGGAGGCGGTGGCCCGCGGCCTGGGTCGCACCGCCCGGGTGATCACGGCCGCCGCGGCGATCATGGTGACGGTCTTCCTCTCGGTGCTGGCCACGCCCGACATCGCGGTCAAGGCCTTCGGGCTGGGGCTGGCGGTGGCGGTCTTCCTGGACGCCACCGTGGTCCGGATGGTGCTGGTGCCGGCGATCATGGAGCTGCTCGGCCCGCTCAACTGGTGGCTGCCGCGCCCGCTGGCCCGGCTGCTGCCGGAGCTGGCCTGAGTCAGTCCGGGTCCGGCGCCGGCTGCTCCCGGGTGGGGATCGGCGTCTGGTTGAACGCGTAGTAGAGCGCCAGCACCCCGTGCAGCGCCAGCGCGAGCGGCGCGGACAGGAAGGCGACCGCCACCGTCACCGGGTAGACCAGCAGGCCCAGACCGAACCGGGCCCGGGTGGCCCGGGCGGCGACCGGGTCGACCCGCTCGTCGAAGCAGTGGCCGGTGCGGGTGACGTACAACCAGAAGAGCACGAAGGTGACGGCGTGGGCCACCATGGTCGCCCCGTACACCGCGGCGGCCACGTGCGCGGCCGCCGGCCGGCGCAGGTTCTCGGCGAGCAGCGCGGTGGGGAACGGGAGCGCGGCGACCACCAGCAGGAGCAGCAGGTTGAGGAAGACCAGCGTCCGGTCCACCCGCGCGATGTAGCTGAAGACGGTGTGGTGGTTGACCCACATCACGCCGATCACCAGGAAGCTGACCAGGTACGCGCAGTAGGCCGGCCACTCGGCGCCGAGCGCGTGCCACAGCTCCCGCGCGCCGTCGGCCACCGGCACCTTGATGTCCAGCACCAGCAGGGTGATCGCGATCGCGAAGACCCCGTCGCTGAACGCCTCCACCCGGGCGGAGTCGGTGGTCTGGGTCATCGGCTGCTCGGTCGCCACGGGCCGAGGATGCCAGCCGCCGCCCGGCCCGGCGCGGAGCCCGCGCACGGCGGGCGGGGCGGGTAACCCGCGCGGGGGAGCCCGCCGAGAGCGCAGGAGCCCCGATGGCGGTGCTGGTTCCCGACGGTGCGTCGGACTGACCCACCGTCAACTCACCTCCCGCACAACCACCCGACCGGTTCGGTGATTCGGGCCCGCTGGCATGTCCACCGCCCCTACGATGGTCGCGCCGAACGTCGGCCCGGTCGATCGTGAGGGGAGCTGCCATCGTGTTGCGGAAGTCGGGTGTGCTGGTCGTCGCGGCCGTGCTCGGACTGGGCCTGACCGGTGCGGGGAGCGCCGAGGCGCTGCCGGCCCACCACTCCCCCGCCGCCGAGATCTTCGCCACCAGCAACACCGCGATCATCACCGATCCGAACGACCCGCGGCTGCAGGACCACCTGCGCCCGTTCGAGCACCAGGTCCGCCGGCTGATCCGGACCAACGGCGCCGCGCCGGGCGCCTCCACGCTGCTGAACGGCGTCTTCTGGTCGGCCGACCTGAAGCAGACCACCTACGAGCGCTCCCGCGAGTTCGACGTCAACCGGGTGAGTGCGGACGGGCTGCACCACATCGCGGACCTGATCCGCAAGCAGTACCACCAGGAGTCGGTGCTCACCTTCCGCTTCCTGCCGGCCGGCGCGGCGGGCGCCGACGCGGTCCAGGTCGAGGCCTCCGGGGTCACCGTGCAGCAGCTGCACGACGCGTTGGTCGCCGATCCGGCGGTCCGCGACGAGCTGGACGGCGGCTCGGTCACGGTGGACGGCCGGGTGATCCTGGTGGCGCCGCTCAAGGACCTGCCGCTGACCCGGACCTTCCTCGGCGAGCTCGGCGTGGCCTGGAGCAGCGCCACGGTGCGGTACGGCGCCGAGGAGTTCGTCGGCGATGCGTGAACCCGGCGAACTGTTGACGCGGATTCTCACAACCCGGTGACCCATCGGTAACTTCCCCCCTATCCTCTCGTCATGGACCTGGTACACGAGCGTCGGGGCGACGGCCCGCCCCTGGTACTGCTGCACGGCATCGGACACCGCTGGCAGGGCTGGAAGCCCGTGCTCGACCTGCTCGCGGCCGAGCGCGAGGTGATCGCCGTCGACCTGCCCGGGTTCGGCGCCTCGCCCACCCTGCCGCCCGGCCTGCCCTACACGGTGGAGAGCGCGCTGGGCGTACTGGCCGACTTCCTGGACCGGCTCGGCCTGCACCGCCCGCACATCGCCGGCAACTCGCTCGGCGGCCTGTTCGCGCTGCGCGCCGCCCAGCGCGGCCTGGTCTCCTCGGCCACCGCGCTCTCCCCGGCCGGCTTCTACCGGCTGCCCGGTTACCTCTACGCCGCCGGCATGCTCAGCCTGCACCGGTTCGCCGCCCGCACCCCCGAGTCCGTCCGGTCCGCGCTGGCCCGCTCGCCGCAGGGCCGCAAGGCGATGTTCGGGGTGATCTACGGTCACCCCGAGCGGCTCGACCCGGCCGAGCTGATGCTGGACACCCGGGCGCTGGTGGGCGCTCCCGGCTTCCGGGACACCCTGCGGGCCGGCCGCGCCGAACAGGCGCACCGCTTCCCCACCGCCTTCCCGGCCGACGTCCCGGTAACCATCGCCTGGGGCACCCGGGACCGGCTGCTGGTGCACCCCCAGGGCCGCCGGGCCCGGCTGCTGCTGCCCGGCGCGCGGTTCGTCCCGCTGCCGGACTGCGGCCACGTCCCGATGGGCGACAACCCGGAGCTGGTGGCCAAGGTGCTGCTGGAGGGCAGCAGTTCACCGGTGCTCGCCGCCGCCTGAGCCGCACCCGCGGGGGGGGGGGGGGGGGGGGGGGGGGGGGGGGGGGGGGGGGGGGGGGGGGGAGGGGGGGGGGGGGGGGGAAGGAGGTAAAATGGTACCAACAACCGCCAGTACTACCCCTGTGGCGCCCGGCTGACAGGCGGCCGACCGGGCGCCCGTCCGTCCACGCGGCTCAGCAGATCCGCGGCAGCTGCTCGCCGAGCGGCTGGTCGACCACCCGGGTGCCGCCGAGCGCGGTGCGGGCCACCACCATCCCGGGGTGCTCGGCCACGCACTCGCCGATCACCGCCGCCCGGGCGCCCAGCGGGTGCGCGCGCATCGCGGCCAGCACCGCCTCGGCGTGCGGGCGCGGCACGATGGCGACCAGCTTGCCCTCGTTGGCCACGTACCACGGGTCCAGGCCGAGGATCGCGCAGGCGTTGACGATCTCCGGCGGCACCGGCACCGACCGCTCGACGATCGAGATCCCGACCTCGGCGGCCCCGGCGATCTCGTTCAGCGCCGCGGCCAGGCCGCCGCGGGTGGGGTCGCGCAGCACGTGCAGGTCGGGGGTGACCGCCAGCATCGCCTCGACCAGCCCGCCCAGGGGGGCGCAGTCGCTGACCACCTCGACCCCGAACTCCAGGCCCTCCCGGACGCTCATGATCGCCACGCCGTGCAGCCCGAGCTCGCCGCTGACGATCACCACGTCGCCCGGCTCGGCGCGCTGCGGTCGGATGTCCACCCCCGCCGGGATCAGCCCGATCCCGGCGGTGTTGAGGTAGATGCCGTCGCCGCGCCCGGCCTCCACCACCTTGGTGTCGCCGGTGGCCACCTCGACGCCGGCGGCCCGGGCCGCCGCGCCCATCGCCTCGGCGACCCGGCCGACCGCGGCCATCTCCACCCCCTCCTCCAGGATGAAGCCGCAGGACAGGTAGGCCGGGCGGGCACCGCTCATCGCCAGGTCGTTGACCGTCCCGTTGACCGCCAGATCGCCGATGCAGCCACCGGGGAAGAAGAGCGGGCGGACCACGAAGGAGTCGGTGGAGAAGGCGATCCGCGCCCCGCCCAGGGTGAGCGCGGCCGAGTCGCCGAGCGCGGCCAGCGCGCTGCCGCCGAAGGCCGGGGCGAAGATGTTGGCCACCAGTTCGGCCGACATCACCCCGCCGCCGCCGTGCCCCATCACCACCCGGGGGTGGTCGCGCAGCGGCAGCGGGCAGGCCCAGCCGCTGAAGTCGGGGGCGGGCGCCGCGGTGCCGGTCAGGGTGTCAGGCAACGGGGGTCACCTCCCGGGCGGCCGGCGCGCCGAGCCGCCGGTAGAGGTAGTAGGCGGCGCAGGCGCCCTCGCTGGAGACCATGGTGGCGCCGAGCGGGTTGCGCGGGGTGCAGGTGGTGCCGAAGGCCTCGCACTCGTTCGGCTTGATCAGGCCCTGGAGCACCTCGCCGCTGCGGCACAGCCCGGACTCGCAGGTGTTGATCGCGCCGACGTCGAAGCGGTGCTCGGCGTCGAACTCGCGGTAGCGCTCGGAGAGCCGCCAGCCGCTGCGCGGGATCACCCCGATGCCGCGCCAGGCGCGGTCGGCCACTTCGAAGACGTCCGCCAGCATCGCCCGGGCGGCCGGGTTGCCCTCGGGCCGCACCGCGCGCTCGTAGGCGTTCTCGACGGTGTGCTCGCCGGCCTCCAGCTGCCGCACCGTGCGCCGGATGCCCTCCAGGATGTCCAGCGGCTCGAAGCCGGTGACCACGATCGGCACCCGGTGCCGCTCGGCCAGCTCCGGGTACTCCTCGACGCCCATCACGCTGCACACGTGGCCGGCCGCCAGGAAGGCCTGCACCCGGCAGTCCGGCGAGTTCATGATGGCGTCGATCGCCGGTGGCACCCGCACGTGCGAGACCAGCATGCTGAAGTTGCCGATGCCCTGCTTGCGGGCCTGGTGGACGGTCATGGCGTTGGGCGGGGCGGTGGTCTCGAAGCCGATGCCGAAGAAGACCACCTCGCGGTGCGGGTTCTCCCGGGCGATCTTCAGCGCGTCCAGCGGCGAGTAGACCACCCGGACGTCGCCGCCCTCGCCGCGCACCCGGAACAGGTCGCGGTCGGTGCCGGGCACCCGCAGCATGTCGCCGAAGGAGCAGAAGATCACCTCCGGGCGGCCGGCGATCTCCAGCGCCTTGTCGATCACCTCCAGCGGCGTGACGCAGACCGGGCAGCCCGGGCCGTGGATCAACTCCACCTCGTCCGGCAGCAGTTGGTCGATGCCGTGGCGGATGATCGAGTGCGTCTGGCCGCCGCACACCTCCATCAGCGCCCACGGCCGGGTGACCTGCGCTTTGATGTCCTCGATCAGCCCGCGGGCCAGCTCGGGGTTCTGGAACTCCGCCAGGTACTTCACCGCTCCACCTCCGCACCGGCGTTCGCCGCCGCTTCCCAGGGGTCGCCGAACTCCTCCATCAACAGGCCGAGTTCCTCGAAGAGTTCGAGGGTGCGTCGGGCCGACTCCTCGTCGAGCCGCTGCAGCGCGAACCCGACGTGCACAATGGCGTACTCGCCGACCGCCAGGTCGGGCAGGTACTCCAGGCAGACGTCCTTGACCACTCCGCCGAAGTCCATGACCGCCATCCGCGCGCCGTCACGTTCCTCGATCTCCACCACCCTGCCGGGCACCGCCAGGCACATGGGACCTACTCCTCTCCACCGGCGGCTCGTGCCGCCACCATCAGCTGGCCGAGTGCCAGCCCCCCGTCGTTCGGCGGCACCCGGCGGTGCCGCAGCACCGTGAAGCCGTCCGCCGCCAACTCCCGGGCGCAGGCCGCGGAGAGCACGGCGTTGGCGAACACCCCGCCGCTCAGCGCCACCACCCGCAACCCGGTCTCCGCCCGGGCCGCGTGGCACCAGTGGCGCACCAGCGCGGCGACGGCGGCGTGGAAGCGCGCGGCGATCAGCCCGACCGGCGCAGCGGCGCCGAGGTCGGCCAGCACCGCGGCCAGCAGCGGGGCCGGGTCGGCCTGGTGGACGCCGTCCACCAGGCGGTGGGCGAGCGGGTAGCCCTCGGCCGCCGGACCGTGCGCGACCGCCGCCGCCTCCAGTTCGATCGCCGCCTGCGCCTCGTACTCGACCCGTTGGCAGACGCCGGCCAGCGCGGCCACCGCGTCGAACAGGCGGCCCATGCTGGAGGTCGGCAGGCAGTTCAGCGAGCGGGCCAACTGCTGGGCGAGCACCTGCCGTTCGTGCGGCGGGCAGGCCCGCACGCAGGGCAGCTCGGGGTCCCAGGCGAGGCCGGCCGCGTGCAGCTGCGCCAGCGCCGTGCGGTAGGGGCGCCGCACGGCCGCGTCGCCGCCGGGCAGCGGGGCGTAGGCCAGGTGCGCGAAGCGGCGGAAGCCGGCGTAGTCGGCCAGCAGCACCTCGCCGCCCCAGATGGCGCCGTCGGTGCCGTAGCCGGTGCCGTCGAAGGCCACCCCGATCACCGGGGTGCCGCCGTCCAGGCCGTGTTCGGCCATCGCGGCGGCGACGTGGGCGTGGTGGTGCTGCACCTTGACCACCGGGCGGCCCTGGGCCAGCCGTTCGGCCCGGCGGCCGGAGCGGTAGCCGGGGTGCCGGTCGGCGGCCAGCAGCTCGGGACGCACGCCGGTGACCGCACCCAGGTGGGTGACGGCGGCGTCGAAGGCGCGCAGGGTGGCCAGGTCGTCCATGTCGCCGATGTGGCCGGAGAGGAAGGCGTAGCCGTCCCGGGCCAGCGCGAAGGTGTTCTTCAGGTCCCCGCCGACCGCGAGCACCGGGCGCACCGGCACCGGCAGCGGGAGGGGCAGCGGCGCCCAGCCGCGGGAGCGGCGCACCGGCAGCTGCTCGCCGTCGACCACCCGGACCACCGAGTCGTCGCAGGGCACGTGGATCGGGCGGTCGTGGGTGAGCCAGCCGTCGACCAGCGGTGCGAGCCGGTCCAGCGCCTCCCGGTCGTCGGTGACGATCGGCTCACCGGAGAGGTTGGCGCTGGTCAACACGAGTAGCTCGGGTCCGGGCGGGTCGCCGGGCAGGCCGAGCAGCAGGTGGTGCAGCGGCGCGTAGGGCAGCATCACGCCCAGGTCCGGGCAGCGCGGGGCGACCGCCTCGGCCACCGGGCCGGCCGCGCCGGTACGCCGCAACAGCACGATCGGGCGGACCGGGCCGGTGAGCAATTCCCGTTCCACCGGCCCGAGTTCGACCGCGCCGGCGAGCTGGTCGAGCGACCGGACCAGGACCGCGAACGGTTTGTCGCCGCGCTGCTTGCGCTCCCGCAGCCGGCGCACCACCGCCGGGTCGGTGGCGTCGCAGGCCAGGTGGTAGCCGCCGATCCCCTTGACGGCCAGGATCGCCCCGGCGGCGAGCAGGTCGCGGGCCCGCGGCACCACCTCGGCGCCGGTCAGGGTGGCCGCCCCGGGCCGGACCAGGCTGAGCCGGGGGCCGCAGGCGTGGCAGCAGACCGGCTGGGCGTGGAAACGGCGGTCGGTCGGATCGGCGTACTCGCGCGCGCAGTCCGGGCACATCGGGAAGCCGGCCATCGTGGTGCCGGCCCGGTCGTAGGGCAGGCCGGTGACGATGGTGAAGCGCGGGCCGCAGTTGGTGCAGGTGATGAAGGGGTGGCGGTGGCGGCGGTCGGCCGGGTCGGCGAGTTCGGCCAGGCAGTCGGCGCAGGTCGCGGTGTCCGGCGGGATCAGGGTGCGGACCTCGCCGCTCGCCCGGGAGGCGCGGATGGCGAAGCCGGTGGCGCCGGTGGCCGCCAGGTCCTGGTGCTCGACGGCGGCGACCTGGGCCAGCGGGGGTGCGTCGGCCCCGACCCGGCGGCAGAAGTCGGCGAGCGCGGCGGGCGCCCCCTCGACCTCGGCGAGCACCCCGTCACCGGTGTTGGTGACATGGCCGGCCAGTCCGAGTTCGGTGGCCAGGTTGTGGACGAAGGGCCGGAACCCGACGCCCTGCACGATCCCGCGGACGAAGACCCGGCGGCGCGAGGTCGTAGTCAATCCCGGCTCGCCACGGCGTGGGTGTGCGCGTGCCGGCCGGCCGGCCCGTGGTGGTGGCCGCTGCTCGGGCGGCCCATCACCGGCTGGTGCACCGGCGTGCCGGCCAGCGCGGCCAGCGCGGCGCTCAGCAGGGTGCCGACCCCGTCACCGGTGCGGGCGGAGGTCAGCAGCACCGGGACCCCGGGGTTGACCCGCTCGACGTTGGCCCGGAAGCCCACCTCGTCGAAGCCGACGGCGGCCGCCAGGTCGGCCTTGGTCACCAGCACCAGGTTGGCCAGGCCGAAGGCGGTGGGGTACTTGAGCGGCTTGTCCTCGCCCTCGGTGACCGAGGCGAGCGCCACCCGCAGGGTCTCCCCCAGGTCGTAGGAGGCCGGGCAGACCAGATTGCCGACGTTCTCCACGAAGAGTACCCGGGTGTCCCCGGGCAGCCAGCCGTCCAGGTGGCCGGCCAGCATCGCGGCCTCCAGGTGGCAGAGGCCGTCGGTGAGCACCTGCTTCACCGGAACGCCCGAACGCCCCAGGCGCAGCGCGTCGTTCTCGGTGGCCAGGTCGGCGGTGAGCGCCGCGACCGGCACCCCGCGCTCCCTGGCCAGGCCCAGCTCCAGCTCCAGCAGGGCGGTCTTGCCGCTGCCGGGGCTGGAGAGCAGGTTGACGACGAGGGTGCCGCGGGCGGTGAGCGCCGCGCGCAGCTCCCGTGCGCTGTCGTCGTTGCGGGCGAGCACCGCCTGCCGGAGGTCGACCGTGCGACACATCGGGCTTCAGCCTTCCTGGTCGGCCCGGACCGGCGCGGGCGCATCGGCCCACCGCACGTCCAGGATCTGCAACTCACGCCCTGTCAACAGTTCGCCGGCCACGCCCGGGCAGCGCGGGCAGCCGAGGTCCGGTGGCATGCCGACGGCCCATTCCATGGCGCAGCCGGCGCAGCTCGCCCGGGCCTCGACCGCCTCGACGCTGAGCCTGGCGCCCTCGGCCACGGTTTCCGCGCAGGCCAGCTCGAAGCAGAAGTCGAGGGCCTGCGGCACCACGCCGGCCAGTTCGCCGATCCGCAGCCGGATCTCGGCGACGCCGCCGGCACCGTGCTCCCGGGCCGCCTGCTCCACCTGCTCCAGCACGGCGACCGCGATCGACATCTCGTGCACCGCGCCCCTCCTCCCGGCCGACGGCCCGCACCAGCGACGGACAGCGGGCACCATTAGAGGGCGCGGTGGCGGTGGCGGCTCGCCGCCGCGCCGCCACCG
>NZ_JBNQTI010000074.1:0-39555 GCF_050325825.1 Kitasatospora sp. LaBMicrA B282 | reverse complement strand
GGGAGGAGGGGGGGAGGAGGGGGGAGGGGGGCGCCGCCCAGGCCGGCCGTGCGCTGCCGGCGGCCCTTGCGGGTCGGGGCGTTGCCGCCGCCGACGGCGGGTGCGGTGCCGGTGGCCGGCAGCACCGCCGCCAGGGCCAGCGATCCGAGCAGCATCAGCGCCGCGCTGACCAGCACCCCGGCCGTCGGGGAGGCCAGCACCGCCAGCGCCCCGGCCAGCAGCGGCCCGGTGACGTACAGCACCTCCTCGGCCACCGTGTCCAGCGCGAACGCCCGCTGCCGCAGCTCCGGTTCACCGATCAGTGCGCCCCAGCGCGCCCGCACCACCGGCCCCAGCGGCGGTGCCACCGCCCCCGCGGCCGCCGCCGACCCCAGGAGCAGCCACACCGGCGTCCCCGGCCGGCCGCCGACCACCGCCAGCCCGATCAGCAGCGCCGCGCATCCCGCGGCCAGCGGCGGCAGCACCCGCCGCGCGCCGAACCGGTCGACCAGGGCGCCGCGCACCGGCGCCAGCACCGAACCGGCCAGCCCGAACAGCGCCATCGCCGCCCCGGCGACGGCGTAGGACCCGGTGGCACCGGTCAGCCCCAGCATGAGCGAGAGGAAGACCGTCCCGTAGGACAGCCGCCCGATCGCGGCCGCCCCGAACAGCCGCCCCGCCCCGGGGACGGCGAAGACCTGACGGTACGACGAATGACGAGAACGCGCCGCAGCGCGCGAGAACGCAGACATGGTGATCGTGTTCCTCGAGGAAGCGTGCGCACCGAGGGCAGCAGAGGCCCGGCCGCGCATCGACGACGTGGGCGCACCCCGGAAGACACCGGGGGCACACCTGGGGACGTCGAACTGACGCGCCGGCACCGTGGCCCGATGGCACACGTGCCCGGCGCGGTCAGCGGGCTGCGCTACGCACGGGGGAGGAACATGCGGGTCACAGTAGCAGAGCGCCGGTCCCCGGGACTCCGAGAGTTGGCGGTCCGTCACATCCCGCACGGTGAGCCGTTCGACAGCTCAGGTCCGCCGCTCCGCCGTGTGGTCCAGCAGGAGCTCGGCGAGCCGGCGGGGCAGCCCGGGCGAGAAGAACGAGTGCCCCATGCCGGGGACGGGGTGGAAGCGGGCGTGCGGGATCGCCTCGGCGAGGGCCCGGCCGTGGGGCAGCGGGCGCAGCGGGTCCTCGGTGCCGTGCAGGACCAGGGTCGGGGCCGTGATGCCGGACAGCGGGGCGAGTCGGTCCGCGGTCAGCCGGCGGCCGGCCAGGTCGTGGTTGAGGGCGGCGCGGTGGTCGGGGCTCCGGTCGAAGGAGGTCGCCACGAAGTGCCGGGCGGCCGGTTCGTCGAACGGCAGCACCGGGCCGCTGAGCACCCGCCAGGTCTCCAGGTTGGCGGTGATGTACTCGGCGCGGGTCCGCTGGGGCAGCGCGGCGCGGTGGGCCAGGTGCGCCAGGAAGTCGGCGCTCGGCGGTGGCAGGTCGTCCGGGTCCGCAGCCTGCCCGGACAGGGCGCGCGCCCAGGCCGGGCCCGGGTCGTGGCCCATCGGGCCGGTCATGATCGCGGTGAGGGTGCGCACCCGCTCGGGTCGGTGCACGGCCAACCACTGCCCGACCGCCCCGCCGAGCGAGGCCCCGACGACGTGCGCGGCGGCGATGCGGTGCCCGTCGAGCACGGCGAGGGCGTCGGCGGCGAGATCGGCCAACGCGTAGGGGTGGGCGGCGAAGTCCAGGTGGGTGGAGCGACCGGTGTCCCGGTGGTCGAAGCGGATCACGTGCCGCCCGTTGGCGGCGAGCAGCTCGACCAGCTCGTCGGGCCAGCCGGCCGCGGGGGCCGCGGTACCCATGATCAGCAGCACGGTGGGGGAGGGCGGGGCGCCGGATCCCTCGGTCCAGAGGTGCACCGGGCCGGAACGGACGAGTAAGGCGGAAGGGGCGGGGGTGGCCATGGGGGCCAAGGTATGCGATCAGCGTGCCGGAAGCCGGGGGTTCGACTGCCGCTCGAGGGCGGGCTCGGACCGCTCGGTTCAGCGGGCCCGGTACTCGGCCTCGGCGCGTGCCAGTTCGGCGTCGTACTCCGCCGCGTCGAAGTGGAACTCCACCGGCTGCGTCCCGTCCGCCGGCACCTCCCAGTCCACCCACTGCACCACCGGCCCGACCCGCTGCACGACGGCCGCCAGGAACCCGCAGCACCCACCGCCGCACTCGGGCTCGCCCAGCTCCACCCGCCGTCCCTCGGCGGTCCCGCGCAGCGGACCGGGGCGGTCGACCGGGAAGGCGTTGGCCGCGAACGGGCCGAAGCCGTCCGGGCCGATCGCGTCCGCCAGCAGGTCCTCGCCGTTGACCCGGAACCGGACCTCGGCGGTGAACCGGGGCCCCGGGGGCAGCACCTGGAGCTCGAGTCGATCGAACATCCGGTCAGTCTAGGGTGCGGCGCCGACTGGAGCCCGGCCGTCGTCCGGCTCGTCGTGACCCGGCTGGCCCCCGGCCCCGCTCCTCCGGGATGATCACCCTGACCGTCCCGTCCCCAGGAGGCACCGTGCACCCGCAGCAGCCCGTCCTCGACCTGACCGCGGACCAACTCGCCGCCTGGTTCGGCTCCGAGGGGTTGACCCGGATACCCGAGTCCGCGCTGCCTGCGGGGCTCACCCACGAGCCGACCCGCCGGCTGCTCAGCACCCTGGGTCTGCCGTCGGGCACCCGTGCCCTGATCGACTTCGAGCTGGATCCCGAGGTGCTGCTGGCGCCGCTGCCCGAGCACCTCGCCTGGGCCCCGCAGCTGCTGCGGGTCGGGCGGGTGTTGCGGGACTGGGTGGTGCTGGACGGCGCGACCGGGCAGGTGAGCCTGGCGGCGCGGGAGCGCAGGGCCAGGACGGCGGAGCCGGCGGGGGACCTGCTGGCGAGCGATCTGTCGCTGCTGCTCCGCTTCGCCGGTGAGGTGGGAGAGTTGGCGACCCGGCCGGAGCACACCGCGCAGACGGCCGCGCGCCTGCGGGAGCTGGACCCGGCGGTCTTCGACGCGAGCGCGAGCGGGCAGGCACCGCTGTGGAGCGCGCTGCTGTTCGGGTACGGGCTGCGCGCGGCGGCCCGCCCGGGCCGGGAGCTGGCCTGGGAGGTCACCCCCGAGCTGCTGGCCGAGTTCGCCACCCCGCACCCGCTCGCCGAGGCGGACCTGCCCGCCACCCTCACCCACCAGCCGACCCGCCGGCTGCTGTTGACGCTCGGGCTGCCCGAGTGCGACCTGCTGACGCCGGACTCGGAGCGCCCGCTCGCCACCCTGCGCGAGCGGCAGGAGTGGCTGGTGGACGAGCTGACCGAGGAGCGCGCCCACCAGCTCGACCAGATCTCGCTCGGTGACACCGTCTACGGCTGCGACCTGCTGGTGGACGGGGCGACCGGGCGGATCGAGGTCGGCGAGGGCGGCGGCGATGAGGGGTGGCCGGCGGCGCCGCTGCACCGTGACCTGTCGGCCTGCTACCTGGCGCTCTGGCTGCTGACCCGGCTGCGGGCCGAGGCGGAGCGCTGGGTGCGCGGACACCGTCCGGCCGACTGGCACGTGGTCCGCACGGAGCGCGTGCTCGCCGAGCTGGCCCTGCACCTGCTGGCAGACCTCGACCCGGTCAGCTGCGCCGACGAGTCGAGCCTGTGGCCGGCCCTCGCCGACGACGGGCACATGGGCGGCCTGCTGGGCTGCTGACGAACGCGGGCATCGCACACCGAGCACCGGGCGCCGGGCATCGCACGCCGAGCGCCGAGCGCGGTCTACGACTGCGCGGTGCTGCTGGACGGTGCCGGCGGCGCGGTGGAGGTCACCGAGGCGACCGACGGCGCGCCGGACTGGCTCGCGGCGCCGCTGCACCGCGACCTGTCGGCGTACTGCCTGACGCTCTGGACGCTGAGCCGGCTGCGCGCGGAGGCCGAGCGCTGGACCGAGCTGGAGCCGCCCGCCGAGTGGCAGGCGGTGCTGCCCGAGCTGGTGCTCGCGGACGCCGGCCTGGCGGTGCCGGCCGACCTGGACCCGACCGGTTGCGCGGCGGAGGAGGGAAGCCTCTGGCCGGTGCTCGCCGGTGACCGCCACCTGGGCGGCCACCTGGGCGGCCTGCTGGGCCGACGCCGGACGCCTGGCGATGAGCCGCGGCAGCACCGCGGGGCGGGCCGTCGCCGCCGATCGGGTGAGGCAGCGGCGGTTCGCCCACGGCGCCCGGCGGGGCCTGCGCGAGGATCGGGAGGTCCTCGCCTGCCAACCCCCGTCGCCGGAGGTCGTGATGCGGATCCTGCTGGTCGCCAGTGCGTTCAACAGCCTCACCCAGCGGGTCTTCGGCGAACTGCGCGACCGCGGGCACCACCCCGGCGTCCACCTGATGACGGTCGAGGGCGAGCGCACCGCCGCCGACGGCCTGCGCGAGGCGGTCCGGCGCCAGCGCCCCGACCTGATCCTCGCGCCGATGCTCAAGTCCGCGGTGCCGGAGGACATCTGGGCCGGCTGCCCGACCCTGATCGTGCACCCGGGACCGCCCGGCGACCGCGGGCCGGCCTCGCTGGACTGGGCGATCCAGGAGGGCGCCGAGCGCTGGGGCGTGACCGTGCTGCAGGCCAACGCGGTGCTGGACGGCGGCGACATCTGGGCGCACGCCGAGTGCCCCGTCCCGCCGGTCGGCAAGAGCGAGCTGTACCGCGGCGAGGTGGCCGACGCCGCGCTGCGGGCGGTGCTGCTCGCGGTCGAGCGGTTCGCCGCGGGCCGCCACCAGCCGCGCCCGCAGCACGGGAGCGGCTGGGACGTGCCCGACCACACCCGGCCGGCGCTGCGCCAGGCGGACCGGCGGATCGACTGGTCGGCGGACCCGACCGCCACGGTGCTGCGCAAGCTGCGTGCCGCCGACTCCCAGCCGGGGGTGCTGGACGAGCTGCTGGGCGCCGAGTGGTACCTGCACGGCGGCCACGGAGAGGACCAACTGCGCGGCCGGCCCGGCAGCTTGCTGGCGACCCGGGCCGGCGCCGTCTGCCGGGCGACCGTGGACGGCGCGGTCTGGCTGCCCGAACTGCGGGCCCGGCGCGCGCCGGACGGGCGGCGCGGCATCAAGCTGCCCGCCACGGTGGCGCTCGGCTCGCGCTGCCCGGTGCTGCCGGAGGTGGCGGCGCCGCTGGTGCTGCCGCCCGGGCGGCGCACCTGGACGGACCTGGACTACCGCGAGGTGGGCGCGGTGGGGATGCTGCGGTTCGCCTTCCCCGGTGGGGCGATGAGCGCCGCGCACTGCCGCCGGCTGCTGGCCGCCTACCGGTTCGCCCGCACCCGGCCGACCTCGGTGCTGGTGCTGGGCGGCGGCCGGGACTTCTTCTCCAACGGGATCCACCTCAACGTGATCGAGGCGGCCCCGGATCCGGCCGCGGAGTCCTGGGAGAACATCACCGCGATCGACGACCTGGTCGCCGAACTCCTCACCACCACCGACCGGCTGCTGGTCGCCGCGCTCGGCGGCAACGCGGCGGCGGGCGGCGCGATGCTGGCGCTGGCCGCGGACGAGGTGTGGTGCCGCAGCGGGGTGGTGCTCAACCCGCACTACCGGTTGATGGGCCTGACCGGCTCGGAGTACTGGACCTACTCGCTGCCGCGCCGGGTCGGGCCGGACGCCGCCCGGCGGCTGACCGAGCAGGCGTTGCCGCTGTCGGCGGCGGCCGCGCAGCGGCTGGGGCTGGTGGACCGGCTGCTGCCGGTGCCGCCCGGGGAGTTCGCGGGCGAGGTGGCGGCGCTGGCCGGGCGGCTGGCGGCGAGCCCGGGGCTGGGCGAGCGGATCGGACTGAAGAAGGCGGCGCGCGAGCGGGACGAGGCGGTCAAGCCGCTGGCGGCCTACCGGGCCGAGGAGTTGGCGCTGATGCGGCGCACCTTCGAGGACCCGCAGGCGCCGTACCACGCGCTGCGCGCGGCCTTCGTCCGGAAGGAGCCGGCGGTGGGCACCCCGGAGCACCTGGCGCGCCACCAGGCCCGTTAGCCGTGGCGGGCGAGGGCGTCCGGGGCCGTCGAGCGGGTCGTCGAACGGTCGTCGGAAGTGCCGGGTTTAGCGATCTCGGTATCGCGTAAGACTGACTGCCGTCAGGAAAACGCGATACCGCGGGGCCGGTCCCCACCCGGTCCCCGTGCCACCCCACGCCCCCCACCCCCGGCTCTCCCCGCCGAACCGCTGAGGTGCCGCCCATGGAGCTCTCCCCCTCCGGGCACGTCGACACGTTCTGTCGTGACCGGCTGCCCGCGCCCGACCTGTGGCCGGAACTGCTCGACGAACTACCGGAGTTGCACTACCCCGAGCGGCTCAACTGCGCTCGCGAGCTGCTCGACGAGGCCGTGGCCCGCTGGGGCCCGGACCGGCGCTGCCTGCTGACGCCCGACCGGGACGACCCGAACGGCGGGCAGTGGAGCTACGGCGAGCTGCAGCGCCGCGCCAACCAGGTGGCCCAGCTGCTGACCGAGGACCTGGGCCTGGTGCCGGGCAATCGGGTGCTGCTGCGCGGCCCCAACAACCCCTGGCTGGCCGCCGGTTGGCTCGGCGTGCTGAAGGCCGGCGGGGTCGCCGTGACCACCATGCCGCTGCTGCGCGCCGGCGAGCTGGCCGAACTCGCCGGGATCAGCCGGCCGCTGGTCGCGCTCTGCGACCACCGCTACACCGGCGAGCTGGCGCGGGCCGCGGTCCCCGGCCTGACCGTGATCGGCTACGGCGCCCCGGGCGAGGCCGACCTCACCGCCCGCTGCGCGGCCAAGTCCGGCGAGTTCACCGCCGTCGACACCGCGGCCGACGACGTCGCGCTGATCGCCTTCACCTCCGGCACCACCGGTCGGCCCAAGGCCACCCTGCACTTCCACCGCGACGTGCTGGCCAACGCCGACACCTTCTCGCGGCACATCGTGCGGCCCGAGCCGACCGACCTGTTCACCGGCACCCCGCCGCTCGGCTTCACCTTCGGGCTCGGCGGCCTGCTGGTCTTCCCGCTGCGGGTCGGCGCCGCCTCGCTGCTGGTCGAGCGGGCCGGCCCGGAGGAGCTGGCCGAGCTGGTCGCCGCGCACCGGGTCACCGTGCTGTTCACCGCGCCCACGGCCTACCGGGCGATACTGGGCGCCGGGCTGGCCGACAAGCTGGCGGGGCTGCGCCGGGCGATCTCCGCGGGGGAGGCGCTGCCGGCCGCGGTCTGGCACGAGTTCCACCGGGCCACCGGGGTGCGGCTGATCGACGGCATCGGCGCCACCGAACTGCTGCACGTCTTCATCTCCGCCGCCGACCACGACATCCGCCCCGGCGCGACCGGCCGACCGGTGCCCGGCTACCGGGCGGCGATCGTCGACCGGGACGGCACACCGCTGCCGGACGGGCAGCCGGGCCTGCTCGCGGTCAAGGGGCCCACCGGCTGCCGCTACCTGGACGACCCGCGCCAAGCCGACTACGTGCGCGACGGCTGGAACCTCACCGGCGACGTCTACCTGCGGGACGCGGACGGCTACTTCTGGTACCAGGCGCGCAGCGACGACATGATCGTCTCGGCCGGCTACAACATCGCCGCCCCCGAGGTCGAGCAGGCCCTGCTCTGCCACCCCGACGTGGCCGACTGCGCGGTGGCCGGGGTGCCGGACGACCGGCGCGGCGCCGTCGTCAAGGCCTTCGTGGTGCTGCGCCCGGCCGTCGCCGCCGGACCCGAGAAGGCGGCCGAGCTCCAGCAGTTCGTCAAGGAGGCCATCGCGCCCTACAAGTACCCGCGTGCCGTGGAGTTCGTGGCCACCCTGCCGCGCACCGCCACCGGCAAGCTGCAACGCTCCGAACTGCGCCGCCGGGCGACCGAGGAGCCGACCCCGGCGGCCGAGCCGGGCTCCGGGGCGGTGCCCGCCCCGCCCGCCGAGCTGCCCAGCGTGCTGGTCGAACGCCGGGTCGAGTGGTCGGACACCGACGCCGCCGGGCACTACCACTTCTCCGCCGTGCAGCGCTGGGTCGAGGCGGCGGAGGCGGTGCTGCTGCGCCGGCTCGGCCTGATGGGGCTGTTCGGCAGCATCCCGCGGGTGCACTTCGAGGCGGACTACCTCGAGCGGCTCTGGTTCGGCGAGCCGGTGCAGACCGCACTGCGGGTGGAACGGGTCGGGCGCTCCTCGCTCAGCTACGCCTTCGAGGTGCGCGGCCCGAACGGCCTGGCCGCCACCGGCCGGCTCACCGTGGTGCACGCGGCCGTCGACGCCAAGGGCGCGGTGCCCTGGCCCGCCGCCGTGCGCGCCACCCTCACCCGGGGCGGCCCGCAGGCCGCCGAGCGCTACCTGGCGGACGACGGGCTCGGCCCGGCGCGGGAGGAGGCGACGGCGTGCGAATAGCCGTGATCGGCGGCGGCCCGGGCGGACTCCACTTCGCGGCCCTCGCCAAGCAGTTGGCGCCCGAGCGGGAGATCACGCTGTGGGAGCGCAACGCCCCCGACGACACCTTCGGCTTCGGGGTGGTCTTCTCCGACGAGACGCTGGACGGCATCGAGCAGGCCGACCCGGAGGTCTTCCGGGCGGTGTCGGCCGAGTTCGCCCGGTGGCGCGACATCGACGTCCACTACCGCGGGCGGCGGCTCACCTCCGGCGGGCACGGCTTCGCCGCCCTGGAGCGGCGGCGGCTGCTCGCCATCCTGCGCGAGCGCTGCGCCGGGCTCGGCGTCGACCTGCGGTTCGGCACCGAGGCACCGCCGGCCGAGCAGCTGACCGCCGAGTACGACCTGGTGGTGGCGGCCGACGGGGTGCACTCGGCCACCCGGCAGCGCCACGCCGAGCAGTTCCGGCCCGAGCTGGACGAGCGCGGCTGCCGCTACATCTGGCTGGCCACCGACCGGGTCTTCGAGGCCTTCACCTTCATCGTCGAGCAGACCGACTTCGGCGTCCTGCAGGTGCACGCCTACCCCTACAACGACCGGCGCAGCACCTTCATCGTGGAGCTGGGCGAGGCGGCCTGGCGGCGCTCCGGCCTGGCCGAGGACCCGGACGGCGTGGGCCGGCTGGAGCGGCTGCTCGCCGACCACCTGGCCGGCCACCGGCTGATCGCCGGCAACTCGCGCTGGATCACCTTCAGCACGGTGCGGAACGCGCGCTGGCACCACGGCAACCTGGTGCTGCTCGGCGACGCGGCGCACACCGCGCACTTCTCGATCGGCTCGGGCACCAAGCTGGCCATGGAGGACGCCCTGGCGCTGGCCGCCTGCCTGCACGAACAGCCGGACGTGCCGGGCGCGTTGGCCGCCTATGAGGCCGAGCGCCGCCCGGTGGTGGAGTCCACCCAGCGGGCCGCGCAGGCCAGCCTGGAGTGGTTCGAGTCGATCGCCGGGTACGTCGGCCAGGGCGCCGAGCAGTTCGCCTTCAACCTGCTCACCCGCAGCCGCCGGGTCACCTACGACAACCTGCGCGAGCGCGACCCGGAGTTCGTCGCGGAGGTCGACGCCTGGTTCGACCGCGGGGCGGACCGCGGCGACGACCGGCCGGCCACCCCGCCGATGTTCCACCCCTACCGGCTCGGGGCGCTCACCCTGCACAACCGGATCGTGGTGCCGCCGCTGGCCAGCTACACAGCGGTGGACGGGGTGCCCGGGGAGTTCGACGCGGCCCAGTTCACCGCCCACGCGCTCGGCGGCGCCGGCCTGGTGCTGGCCGGGATGACCGCGGTCAGCCCGCAGGGCCGGGCCACCCCCGACTGCCCGGGCCTCTACACCGACGGGCAGGAGCAGGCCTGGCGGCGGATCGTCACCGCCGCCCGCCTGATACCCGGCACCCGGCTGGGCATCCAGCTCACCCACGCCGGCCGGCGCGCCGCCACCGGCACCCCCGGCCCGGACGGCATCGGCCCGGCGCTGCCCACCGAACGCGGCGGCTGGCCCACCCTGGCCGCCTCGCCGCTGCCCTGGGACCCGGGCGGCCCACCGCCGCGCGAGGCCAGCAGGGCCGAACTCGCCGAGATCACCCGGGAGTTCGCCGCCGCGGCGGCCCGCGCCGACCGGGCCGGCTTCGACGTGCTGGAACTCCAGCTGGGCCACGGCCACCTGCTCTCCGGCTTCCTGTCGCCGCTGACCAACCGGCGCACCGACGAGTTCGGCGGCACCCTGGCGGCCCGGCTGCGCTACCCGCTGCGGGTGGTGGCCGCGGTCCGCGCGGTCTGGCCGGCCGACAAGCCGCTGCTGGCCCGGATCTCGGCCACCGACTGGGCCGCCGGCGGCACCACCGCGCAGGACGCGGTGCGGATCGCCCGGGCGTTGGCGGGCGCCGGCGTGGACGCGATCGACGTCTCCACCGGGGAGGTGGTCGCCGAGCAGCGGCCGCGCTACGGCCGCAGCTACCAGACCCCGTTCGCCGACCTGATCCGCAACGCCACCGGCCTGCCGGTGATCGCGGTCGGGGCGATCTCCGGCCACGACGACGCCAACTCCATCCTTCTGGCCGGCCGCGCCGACCTGGTGGCGGTCGGCCGGGCCCACCTGCACGACCCGCTCTGGACCCTGCACGCCGCCGCCGACCAGGGCTACACCGGACCCGGCGCGCCCTGGCCGCCCGCGTGGCTGCCCGGCAGCCGCAAGCCGCCCGGCCCGCGCGCCGACCGGGTATCGCCCCGGCTGGTGCTGCTGCGCACCCCTGCCGAACCGGTGCACCGGCGCTGGCTGCCGAAACCCGACCCCGATCGGAGCCGCTGATGGACCGCCCGCTGACGACCGAACCGCTGACGGCCGAACCGCTGCTGAGCAGCCCGCTGCCACGCTTCACCGCCGCCGCGGTCCAGGCCGCCCCGGTCTACCTCGACCCGGACGCCACCGTGGCCAAGGCCGCGGACCTGATCCGGGAGGCCGCCCGCAACGGCGCCGCCCTGGTGGTGCTGCCCGAGGCCTTCGTGCCCGGGTACCCGTACTGGAACTGGACGATGAACCCGGTGCAGGGCTCGCCCTGGTACGAGCGGCTGTACCGGGCGGCGATCGACGTGCCGGGGCCGCAGGTCCAGGCGCTCTGCGCGGTGGCCCGCGAGTGCGGCACGGTGGTGGTGATCGGCGTCAACGAGCGCGGTGCGCGCAGCCTCGGGGTGCTGTACAACACCCTGCTGATCATCGGCGCGGACGGGCGGTTGCTGGCCGCGCACCGCAAGCTGGTGCCGACCTGGGCCGAGAAGCTGACCTGGACCGGCGGCGACGCCGGCACCCTGCGGGTGCACCGCACCCCCGTCGGCCCGCTGGGTGCGCTGGCCTGCGGCGAGAACACCAACACGCTGGCCCGCTTCGCCCTGCTGGCCCAGGGCGAACTGGTGCACGCCGCCTGCTACATCGCGCTGCCGGTGGGCCCCGAGGACTACGACATGGCGGACGCCATCGCGGTGCGCACCGCCGCCCACTGCTTCGAGGGCAAGCTCTTCTCGGTGGTCTCCTGCTCCACGATCTCGCCCGAGATCATCGACACCGTCGCCGGCCGGGACGAGGGCGTGCGCACCCAGCTGGAGCGCAAGCGCAGCGCGCTGTCCGGCGTCTTCGGCCCGGACGGCCGCCCGGTCACCGAGCCGCTGGTGGACGCGGAGGGCATCGCCTACGCCGAGATCGACCTCGGCCGGTGCATCCAGCCCAAGCAGATGCACGACATCATCGGCCACTACAACCGCTTCGACGTCTTCCGCCTGCGGGTGGACGCCCGCCCGCGCCCGCCGATCGAGTTCATCACCGAGGATTCCGAGCACCAGGAGGACCAGTGACCGCGGACTTCGACGACAACCGCCCGGGCCGCGCCCGGGTCACCGAGACGCCGGAACTCAAGGCCTACTACGAGGAGTTGGGAGCCCAGCAGGCCGGCGCCCTGTGGACGGTGGCGAACGACATCGAGCCCTGGTACCCGCAGCCCGCCTCGGTGCCGACGCTCTGGCGCTACCGCGAGCTCGCCCCGCTGGTGCACAAGGCGCTGCCGCTGGTCCGGGCCGACGACGCGGGCCGACGGGTGGTGATGCTGGTCAACCCGGGGCGCCGCGAGCTGAGCGCCGCCGTCGGCCTGCTCTACACCGGGCTGCAGATCATGGGCCCGGGCGAGTCGATGACCGCCCACCGCCACCAGGCCGCCGCGCTGCGCTTCGTGCAGGAGGGCACCGGCGCCTGGACGGTGGTGGACGGCCAGAAGCTCAGGGTCGGGCCGCAGGACTTCGCCATCACCCCCAACGGCACCTGGCACGAGCACGGCAACGAGTCCACCGAGGCACCGGTGATCTGGCAGGACGGCCTGGACATCCCGCTGGTCAACGCGCTGGACGCGGGCTTCTACGAGGTCCACCCCGAGCTGCACCAGCGGCCCGGCAAGGTGGTCAACTCCTCGGTGCTGACCTACGGCGGCAACCTGCTGCCGTACGGCGTGGAGAAGTGGACCCGCCCCTACTCCCCGTTGCTCGCCTGGCCCTGGGAGCCCACCTACCAGGCGCTGCTCGACCTGGCGAAGGCGAGCGAGGGCTCCCCGTACGACGGCGTGATCACGGAGTACACCAACCCGCTCACCGGCGGCGCCGTGATGCCCACCATGGGCGCGCACATCCAGCTGCTCCGCCCCGGCCAGGCGACGAAGGCCCACCGGCACACCGGCTCGGTGGTCTACACCGTGGCCAAGGGCCGCGGCCGCTCGGTGATCGCCGGACAGGCCTTCGACTGGGAGCGGGGCGACATCTTCTGCGTCCCCTCCTGGGCCTGGCACGAGCACGCGAACCTCGACCAGCGCGAGGACGCCTGCCTCTTCTCCTTCAACGACTTCCCGGTGATGCGCTCGCTCGCCTTCACCCGCGAAGAGGCCTACCCCGACCACGACGGGCACCAGCCCGTCACGCCGACCACCGAGGAGCGGTAGCCGGATGCGCCTGATCACCTACACCCACCGGGGCTCGGCCCCGCTGCTCGGCGCCGAACGGGGCGAGCGGGTGGTGGACCTGGCCGCCGCGGCCGCCGCGGCCGGCCTCGAGCTGCCCACCGACCTGCTCGCCCTGGTCCGCGCCGGCGGCCCGGCGCTCGCGCTGGCCCGCGACCTGGCCGCCGCGCCCGCCGCCCCGAGCCACCCGGCCGGCGAGGTCGAGCTGCTGGCCCCGCTGCGCCCCGGCAAGATCGTCGGGGTCGGCCTCAACTACGTCGAACACGTCGAGGAGTCCAGCCGCACCCTGGACACCGCCCGCGAACTCCCCGACCGCCCGGTGCTCTTCGGCAAGCCCGCCACCGCCGTCACCGGCCCCGGCGGGCCCGTCCTGCACAACGGCGACCTGACGCAGCAGCTGGACTGGGAGTGCGAACTGGCCGTGGTGATCGGGCACACCGCCTACCAGGTGGCCGAGGCCGACGCGCTGGCGCACGTCTTCGGCTACAGCATCGTCAACGACATCAGCGCCCGCGACCAGCGCCGCTCCGGCCAGTGGTTCTTCTCCAAGGGCCAGGACTCCTACGCCCCCTTCGGCCCGGCCGTGGTCACCGCCGACGAGATCCCCGACCCGCAGCAACTCGACCTCTCGCTGCGGGTCAACGGCGAGACCAAGCAGAAGTCCAACACCCGGCACATGCTCTTCCCGGTCGCCCGGCTGATCGCCGACATCAGCTCCGGAATGACCCTGGAGCCCGGCGACGTGATCGCCACCGGCTCGCCCTCCGGCGTCGGCGCCGGGCTGACGCCGCCTCAGTTCCTCTGGCCCGGCGACCTGGTGGAGGCCACCGTGGAGCGGATCGGCACGCTGCGCAACCCCGTGGTGGACGCCCGATGACCGCGGCGGCGCGCAGCTACCGGATCGGCCAGATCGTCCCCAGCTCCAACGTCACCATGGAGACCGAGATCCCGGCGATCCTGCGGGCCCGGGAGAGCGTCGCGCCCGAGCGGTTCACCTTCCACAGCAGCCGGATGCGGATGACCCGGGTCACCCCCGAGGAGCTCAAGGCGATGGACGCCGACTCCGACCGGTGCGCGCTCGAACTCTCCGACGCCCGGGTGGACGTGCTCGGCTACGCCTGCCTGGTGGCCATCATGAGCATGGGGCACGGCTACCACCGCACCGCCGCGGAGCGCCTGCACGAGGTCACCGTGGCCAACGGCGCCCCCGCGCCTGTGGTCACCAGCGCGGGCGCCCTGGTGCACGGGCTGCGGGTGCTGGAGGCGAAGCGGATCGCACTGGTCGCGCCCTACCTCAGGCCGCTGACCCGGATGGTGGTCGAGTACCTGGCCGCGGAGGGCATCGAGGTGCTGGACCACACCTCGCTGGAGATCCCCGACAACCTGGCTGTGGCCGCCCACGACCCGGCCGCGCTGCCCGGCATCGCCGCCGCTCTGGACCACGCCGGGGCGGACGCGGTGGTGCTCTCCGCCTGCGTCCAACTGCCCTCGCTGGGCGCGGTGACCGAGGCCGAGCGGCTGCTCGGCAAGCCGGTGGTCTCCGCCTCGATCTGCACCGCCCACCAACTGCTGCGCGCGCTCGGCCTGCCCGCGGTGGCGCCGGGCGCGGGGCGGCTGCTGTCCGGCGCGTATGCCGAGAGCGGCTGACGGCGCGGCCGGGAGGAGCGCTGCCGGTGCGGGCATGCGGGCCGGCGGCCGTGCGGGCTCGGGGGCCGGGGGTGGGCGAACCGTCCCCGGCCACCGGGTGCTTCTGAGTATGATCACCACCATGGCGGAGAGCAGGCCCAGCGCTTTGATCGGCACCGTCTACGGCGAGTTCGTCCGGCGCCTGGGCGGCTGGGTCCCGGTCTCCGACCTGGTCACCCTGCTGGCCGAACTCGAGGTGCCGGGCCCGGCGGTGCGCTCGGCGATCTCCCGGCTGAAGAAGGCCGGCACCCTGGTCCAGGAACGCCGTCCGGCCGGCACCGGCTACCGGCTCGGCCCGGCGATGGGCCCGGTCTTCGACGAGGGCGACCGGCGGATCTTCGGCAGCCTGGAGCCGGCCCGGCTCGCCGACGGGTGGGTGATCGCCGTCTTCTCGGTCCCCGAGTCCGAGCGGGCCCACCGCCACCAGCTGCGCTCCCGGCTCAGCTGGCTCGGCTTCGGCAACGCCGCCCCGGGCGTCTGGCTGGCCCCCGCCCGGCTGCTCCCCGACGCCCGCCGGATGCTGGAGCGCACCGGACTGAACGCCTACGTGCACCTGTTCACCGGGGAGTACGCGGCCTTCGCCGAACTGCGCACGGCCGTCGGCTCCTGGTGGGACTTCCCGGCGATCGAGGCCCAGTACGCCGAGTTCGTCGAGACCCACGGCCCGCTGGTGGCCGAGCTGCCGACCGATCCGGAGCCGGCGACCGCCTTCCGCGCCTACGTCCCGCTGCTCACCCAGTGGCGCCGGCTGCCCTACCGCGATCCCGGCCTGCCCGTCGAACTGCTGCCCGCCGACTGGAACGCCGCGGTGGCCCGCCGGGCCTTCGCCGAACTGCACCGGCTGCTGGCCGGCCCGAGCCTGCGTCACGTCGAGCAGGTCACCGGGCTGTCCGCCGGCCCAGCACCGGACCGTGAACCGTAAGGAGCCGCCCGCCATGCCCACCGCCGACCTGCTGCTGCGCGCCGCCGCCATCCACACCCTGGTCCCCGGCCAGGCGCCGCAGCGCGCCCTGGCGATCCGGGGCGACCGGATCGCGGCCCTGGCCGCCGACCCGGCCGGCCTGGACGACTGGATCGGACCCGGCACCCGGGTGCTGGAGCGCCCGGACGCCACCGTGCTGCCCGCCTTCGACGACACCCACACCCACCTGGTCTTCGCCGCCGACAGCGTCGCCGACGTGCCCGTGCACCTGGCCCGCAACCTGGCCGGCCTGCTCGACCTGCTGCGCGAACGGGCCGCCGTCACCCCGCCGGGAGAGTGGCTCCGCAGCACCATCAACTGGCAGGAGTTCAACCTCGCCGAGCACCGCTTCCCCACCGTCGCCGAGCTGGACGCCGTCACCACCGAGCACCCCGTACTGCTCAAGCGCGGCGCGTACAACGTGGTGCTCAACTCCACCGCGCTGCGGCTGGCCGGGATCGACGCCGACACGCCCGACCCGGCCGGCGGCCAACTGGAGCGGGACGCCGCGGGCCGGCCGACCGGCCGACTGATCGGCGCCGCCACCGCGCTGGCCGAACGCCTGCTGCCCCGCCCCGACCTGGCCACCCGGATCGCCGGCCTGCGCACCGCCTCGCACGCCTACGCCGCCACCGGCATCGGCACCGCGCGCGACTGCATGGTCCCGCTCGCAGACCTGGCGGTGCTGCGGGCCGCCGCGGAGGCCGGCGCGCTCGGGGTGCGGATCCGCGCGCTGGTCTCGGCGATCGGGCTGCGCAGCGCGGCCGAGGTCGAGCAGCTGCTGGACGCCATGGCGCCCTGGCAGCAGACCGGCGACGACTGGCTGAGCGTCTGGGGCGTCAAGTTCGGCATCGACGGCGGCATCGAGGCCGGTGCGCTGGAGCAGCCCTACCAGGGCCGCGGGTGCTACTGCGGCGCGCTGCACTGGGAGCCCGGGGCGCTGGCCGACGCGGTCGAGGCCGTGGTGCGCCTCGGCTGGCGGGTCGGCTGCCACGCCTGGGGCGACCGCGGGGTGCGGGTGCTGCTGGACGTGTACGAGGAGGTGCTGCGCCGGCAGCCCGGGCTGCCCGCCGGCACCCTGGTGATCGAGCACGGCGGCCTGGCCCGGGCCGAGCAGCGGGTCCGGGCGGTCGAGCTCGGCATCCCGGTCACCGTCCAGCACCCGCTGCTGCACGACGCGGCCGGCGCGCAGATCGAGCAGTGGGGCGACGAGCGGGCCGCCGACCTGTTCCCGCTGCGCGAGTGGCTGGACGAGGGCGCCCTGCTCGCGGCCGGCTCGGACTTCCCGGTCGGGCCGTACGGCGCGATGACCTCGGTCTGGGGCATGACCACCCGGCAGACCGTGGCCGGCGTGCGCGGCGCCCGGCACGCCATCACCCGCGCGGAGGCGATCGCCCTGCACACCGGCAACGCCGCCCGGCTGCTCGGCGAGACCGACCGCCGCGGCGCGCTGGCCCCCGGGCTGCTGGCCGACCTCACGGTGTGGCCGGCCGACCCGCTGAGCTGCCCCGAGAAGCAGCTGGCCGAGCTGCTGCCCGAGCTGACCCTGCTCGGCGGCCGCGCCGTGCACGACGCGGGCGGGCTGCTCGCGGGGTGAGCGGCCGGGCGGCGCGGGGTCCGGCCCGGGTGGTGCAGCCGTAGCGGTGACCGGTCCGGGCCCGACGGCACGTCAGCCCCGTGCCGATCGCGGCCCGTGGTCAGATCGGGAACCGTGACCACCCAGCAGACCCTCCTCGGCGCCGGGCTGATCGTCGTCCTGGCGGTCGGCTCGCAGATCCTGGCGGCCCGGTTGCGGATCCCGGCGATCATCGTGCTGCTGCCGGTCGGCTTCGCCGCCGGTGCGTTCACCGACGACGTGCACCCCGACCGGCTGCTCGGCCCGGCCTTCGGCCCGCTCGTCTCGCTGGCCGTCGCCGTGATCCTCTACGACGCCGGCCTCGGTCTCGACCTTCGCCGCCTGGTCGGTCACAACCGCACCGTGGTGCTCCGGCTGATCTGGATCGGCGCCCTGCTCACCCCCACCGCGGTCACCCTGCTGGCCACCCCGCTGCTGGGGCTGGACTGGCCGGCCGCGCTGATGCTCGGCACCATCCTGATGGTCTCCGGGCCCACCGTGGTCGGGCCGCTGCTCGGCCACGTCCGGCCCACCGAGCGGCTGGCCCGGGTGCTGCTCTGGGAGGGCTCGCTGATCGACGCGATCGGCGGCATCCTCGGCGCGCTGGTCTTCCACGCGGTCTCCGCCTCCGCCCGGATCACCCCCGCCCGCGGCTTCTCCCACGGCTTCCTGGTCAGCGTCGCGCTCGGCCTGGCCGGCGCGGTGGTCGGGGTGGCGCTGCTCTGGCTGCTGCTGCGCCGGATGGACCTGGGCGAGATGCTCGGCAGCTCGGCGCAGCTGGCGGTGGTGGTCGGGGTGGCCGCGGGCTGCGACGCGGTGCGCGACGACGCCGGGCTGATCGCCGCCGTCGCGATGGGCGTCGCCCTGGCCTCGCTGCCCGGCTTCGAGGTGCGGGCCCGGCGGCCGTTCCTGGAGACCCTGGTGTCGCTGATCGTCGGCCTGCTCTTCGTGGCCATCTCGGCGAGCGTCACCCCGGCCTCGCTGCGCGGTGTCGGCCTGCCCGCCCTCGCGCTGGCCGGGGTGCTGGTGGTGGCCGTTCGCCCGCTGATCACGGCCCTCGCCACGCTCCGCACCGACCTGCGCCGGGCCGAGCGGGCCTTCGTCGGCTGGATGGCCCCGCGCGGCATCGTCGCGGCCTCCACCGCCTCGACCTTCTCCGCCGAGCTGGTCAGCCGGCAACTCGGCGGCGCGGCCAAGATCCTGCCCGCCACCTTCGTCGTGATCGTCGCCACCGTGACCTGCTACGGCCTGACCGCCGCCCCCGTCGCCCGCCGGCTCGGCGTGATCCGCCCCGCCCGCTCGCGGCCGCTGCTGGTCGGCGCCGACCCCTGGGTGCTCGCCCTCGGCCGGGCGCTGCGCCGCTGCGGACTGGACGTGCTGGTCTGGGCCGGCAGCGCACCGGGCGAACGCGCCGTGACCGAGGCCGGACTGGACCTCGCCCCCGGCGACCTGCCGGTGGCCGCCGACGCCTCCGGCGGCGAGGGCGAACTGGCCGGGATCACCGAGATCTACCTGCTGACCGCCGAGGACGACTTCAACGCGCTGGCGGCCACCCTGCTGCGCACCGCCGGGGTGCCGGTCCGCCGGCTGCCCCCGCGGCTGCCGGCCGGCTCGCCGGACGGGCTGCTCTTCGCGCCGGCCCTGACCGCCGCCGTGCTGGCCGAACGCCACCGCAGCGGTGCGGAGTTCACCGTGCAGCCGCTGGACGGGGTGCCGCCGGCCGGGCACGAGCTGCTCTTCACCCTGGACGGCGAGGGCCGGCTGGTCCCGGTCACGGGCGGAGTGCCGGGCGGGCGGGAGCCGGGGGATCCGGGTGTGCAGGGCGTGCTGCTGGGGCCGGCCGCGGGGTGAGCGGGCGGGGGTCCGCCGCAGCATGGCCGGTCGCTGCTCCGGTCACGCCGCGCCCGGGCCGAAGCGGCGGCGGTACTCGGTCGGGCCGAGGCCGGTCTCCCGGCGGAGCAGGGCGCGCAGGTTGGCGGCGGTGCCCAGGCCGCTGCGCCGGGCGACCTGGTCGAAGCCGGGATCGCCGCGCTCGATCAACCGGCGGGCCAGGGTGAGGCGTTCGCCGGTCAGCCAGGCCAGTGGCGTGGTGCCCAGCTGGGCGCGGAACCGCCGGTGCAGGGTGGCCGGGCTGACCGCGGCCCGGGCCGCCAGGTCGGCCACCGTGAGCGGTCGGTCCAGCCGCTGCTGGGCCCAGGCCAGCACCGGGGCGAGCGACTCGTCCGGCACCGCCGGGACCGGGCGCTCGACGAACTGCCGCTGCCCGCCGTCCCGGTGGGCGGCGAAGACCAGGCGGCGGCTGACCGCGGCCGCGACCTCCGCACCGAAGTCGCGCCGGACGATGTGCAGGCCCAGGTCCAGGGCGGCTGCGCTGCCGGCCGCGGTGAGGATGTCGCCGTCGTCCACGAAGAGCACGTCCGCCGCCAGGTGGACCGACGGGAAGCGGGCCCGGAACGCGTCCGCCCACTGCCAGTGCGCCGTGGCCCGCCGACCGTCCAGCACCCCGGCCTCGGCGAGGGTGAACGCGCCGCTGCAGAACCCGACCAGCCGTGCTCCGCGGGCGTGGGCCCGTCGCACGGCGGCCAGCACGGCCGGGCGGCGGGGCACCTCGGTGTCCGGCCGGTTGGGCACGATCAGGGTGTCCGCGTGCTCGGCCGCCGCCAGGTCGGCGACGCCGGTGAGGGTGAAGAAGCCGTCCCGCATCAGGGTGCGCGGTTCCGGCGAGCAGAGCCGGAAGTCGTAGAGCTCGCGGCCCAGCTCCGGGCGGCGTAGCCCGAACACCTCGGTGGCGCAGCCGAGTTCGAAGGGGTTGGAGTTCTCGTCGACGATCACCACCACGCGGTGCGGGCGGGCGGGTCGGTGCGAGGAATCTTGCGCCATCTGCGAATCCTGGCACTCACCGGCGCCGGCGCCAAGCGGGAATGATCACCCCATGACCACGAATCCCGTGCACCCGCAGCCCGTGAACACCGACCCGATCGACCTCGCCACCGCGCTGGCCTCCTTCGACGCGCTGTGGAGTCCGCGCATCGTCACCCGGGTCAACGACTACGACGTCCGGATCGCCAAGGTCGCGGGCGAGCACGTCTGGCACGTCCACGACCACACCGACGAGTTCTTCCTGGTGCTGGAGGGGGAGTTGACCATCGCGCTGCGCGAGCCGGCCGGTGAGCGGACGGTCCGGCTGCCGCGCGGCTCGGTCTTCACCGTGCCGCGCGGCGTCGAGCACAAGCCGCACGCCGCCGGGGGCGCCGCCCTGCTGCTCTTCGAGCCGACCGGCACCCTCACCGTCGGCGACCGCCACGACCCCGTCCCGGAGCACGTGGACGCGACGACCGGACACGCCCTGGACTGACCGCACCGCCGGCTCGGCTGCGCCCGGTCGGCACTGCCAGCACTGCCAGAGGGCCCGGTCAGCACTGCCAGAGGAAGGTGGCCCGACCGCAGGGCTCGCAGGCGAAGCCGTAACCGTTGCCGCCGTCACCGAAGTTCATCGCGGTCAGGTGGTCCGGGCCCGGCTCCAGCTGGACGGCCAGCGGCATCGGCTGCGCGTAGTCCGGGCAGCCGGGGGTCTCGTCGCCCTGCAGCCAGTCGGGCGTTCCGCCGAGCTGGCCCAGGATCTCCGTGACGGGCCGGCCGGTGCGCTCCGCCCACTCGGTCCGGGCGTCGTAGTAGTCGGGTTCCGTCATCCGGCAGAGCTCGACCGCGCGGGTGGCGCCCAGCCCGAGGACGTCGTCCTCCTCGTCCTCGTCCCCGTCCTCGTCCGCGTTCTCGTCGTTCGCCGCGTCGGCCGGCTCGGGGCGGGGGATCGGCTGCAGGCCGTCGACCGGGAGCAGCAGGGCCAGGTTGCCGCCGGAGTCCGGCTCCCAGTCGTCGCACATGCCCGGGTCGTTCTGGCAGGCGAAGAGCGCGAGCAGGCTGCGGCCCGGCTCGCCGGAGCCGGCGAGGTCACCGCGGCCGGCGAGGTCGGCGAGCAGCAGCTGGGCCAGGAACTGCAGCGGCCCGCCGCACGTGGCGCAGGTCGGCCAGCTCGTCCCCGCCGGGGCCAGCGGTACGCCGCCGGTGCGGCTGACCAGGGCGTCGTCCGCCGCCGGACCCGCGTCGATCATCAGAGTGGTCACGGGCGGAGACTGTAGGGCACGGTGCCGACGCCGCTGCCCGTCACCCCCCGGGCGTCGCTCAGAGCAGGTAGTCCGCGCTGATCCCCGCCGTCAGGTAGAGCGCCTGCTCCGCCGCCGCCCCGCGCAGCTCCAGCAGGGTCAGCGTCAGGGCGTCGACCACCGCGAGGTGCACCAGTCGGCTGGCCACCGTCTCCAGGCCGAGGATCAGGTCCTGGCCGCCCGCCACCAGGGTGCACGCGCTCAGTTCGGTGAGCGGCGAGTGCGCCGTGCTGGTCAGCGCGATCACCGTGGCGCCGGCCTCGCGGGCCAGCCGGGCGGCGTCGACCGTGGTGCGGGCGGCGCCGGTGTGACTGATCGCCAGGCAGACGGCGGAGGGCGGCAGCAGCCCGGCGGCCAGCTGTGCCGTGCTCGGGTCGGCCGGCGCGTCCACCGCGAGGCCGAGCGCGCGCAGCCGGTAGGCGGCGTCCAGGGCCACCGCGCTGGACAGCCCGGTGGCGACCACCAGGATCCGGCTGCCCGCGTCGAGGAGTTCGGCGGCGGTGCGCAGCCGGTCGGGGGCGAGGGTGGCGGTGAGCCCGTCGAGCGCGTCCCGGGCGGCCCGCACGGTGTCGGCGAGGGCGCGGGCGGCCGGATCCCGGTCCGCCTCCGGGGCCTCGGCGGGGCGCGGCGCCTGTCGGGCGGCGGCGAGCTTCAACTGCTGGAACCCGCGGAACCCGAGCCGCTGGCAGGCGCGCACCACCGAGGAGGAGGCGGTGCCGGCCAGCGCCGCGACGTCGCCGACGGTCAGCTCGACCAGGTCCGCGCCCTGGTCGAGGACCACCTGGGCGACCCGGGCCTCCGCCTCGCGCAGCTCGGGCAGGTGGGCGCGGATGTGCGCGGCCAGCTGATTGCCGCTTACGGAACTCGATTCCATGTGCCTAGGATACCGTGGAATTCTGTTCCAGGCGGACGCCCGTCCGCGGAACACACGTCGACCCAGGGGGTACCGCTATGCCCATGCCCGGAGCCGCGCCCGGCTCGTCGGCCGTCGTCCCGCTGGTGGTGCTGGCCGCCGCCGTGCTGCACGCCGCCTGGAACGCGCTGGCCCACGCGATCCGCGACAAGCTGATCGGCTTCGTGCTGATCGGCCTGGCCATCACCGGCTGCGGCCTGGTCGGGGTCTTCCTGGCCCCGCACCCCGACCGGGCGGCCTGGCCCTACATCGCGGTCTCCACCCTGCTCCAGGTCGGCTACCAGGTCCTGCTGCTGCAGACCTACCGGCTCGGCGACTTCGGCCAGCTCTACCCGATCGCCCGCGGCACCTCACCGCTGCTGGTCGCGGTGGTCTCCGCCACGGCCCTCGGCCAGCCGCTGAGCGGTGGGGGCGTGCTCGGCGTCCTGGTCATCTGCCTCGGTCTGGCCGGCCTCGCTCTCGCCGACGGCCTGCCCGGCCGCGCCCAACGCCCGGCCCTGGCCGCCGCGCTGGGCACCGGCGTGCTGATCGCCTCGTACACCATCGTGGACGGCGTCGGCGTCCGGCACGCCGGCTCGGTCCTCGGCTACCTGGCCTGGCTCTTCCTCTTCCAGGGCGCGATCCTCCCGCTCGCCGCCCTCGCCGTCCGCGGCCGCGCGCTCTTCACCCAGGCCCGCCCGCACCTGGCCCGCGGCCTCACCGGCGGCGTGCTCTCGCTGCTCGCCTACGGCCTGGTCGTCTGGGCCCAGTCGCGCGGCAGCCTGGCCACCGTCGCGGCGCTGCGCGAGACCAGCATCGTGATCGGCGCGGCGATCGGCGCCCTGGTCTTCCACGAGTCGGTCGGCCGGCGCCGGATCACCGCGAGCGCGGCGGTGCTGGCGGGCATCGCGATGCTGGAACTGACGCACGGCTGAGGCGGGGGTGCCTGAGCCGCTGTCAGCGCCGGCCCTTGCGGGCCACGCCCACCGCCGCCAGGCGGAGCACCGGGTTCTCCTCCAGGCGGGGGCCGCCTTCCTCCGGGTGCCACTCGGAGACCGTGACCACCCCGGGGTCCACCAGCTCCAGGCCCTCGAAGAACGCGGCGACCTGCTCGGCGGTGCGGAACTGGGCCCGGCCCACGCCCTTGCGGAGGATCGCCTCGGTGGCGGCCGCCTCCCGGTCGTCGCCGGCGGCGAGCAGGTGGTGGACGAAGACGTAGCTGCCCGAGGGGAGGGCGTCGACCAGCTCGCGCAGCAGGCGGGCCGGCTCCTCCTCGTCCAGCACGTAGTGCAGGATGCCGCAGAGCAGCAGACCGATCGGCTGCTCGAAGTCCAGGTGCTTGCGCAGTGCCTCGTCGGCCAGCAGGGCGCCCGGCTCGCGCAGGTCGCCGGCGACCACCGTGGTCTCCGGGTTGTCGGCGAGCAGGGCGCGGGCGTGGGCGAGCACCACCGGGTCGTTGTCCACGTACACCACGCGGGTGGCCGGTTCGACGGCCTGCGCGATCTGGTGCACGTTGTCCGCGGTGGGCAGCCCCGACCCGATGTCCAGCAGCTGCCGCAGCCCGGCCTCGCCCACCAGGTGCCGCACCACCCGGCGCAGCACGGCCCGCTGCGCCTTCACCCCGAGGTGCACCTCGGGCAGCGTCTGCTCGATCTGCTGCGCCACCGCGCGGTCGGCGGCGTAGTTGTCCTTGCCGCCGAGCAGATAGTCGTACACCCGTGCGATATTGGGCGACGGGGTCTCGAAACTGACGGGTTGCCAGTCGTTGGCCTGCGCTTCGGGCACGCTGTTCTCCCTGGTCGTGCTCGGTGCGCCGAGGTCCTGGGTGTGCCCGCGGCCGTCCACCGCGCGCCATGATCGCGGATCGGGGCACGGGGACGCAATGGGAGGGCGACGGCCTCCGGAAAAGACCGGCTGTCGGCCCGTCAGTCCGCCCGGCCGCGCCGGAAGGCCCGGCCGATCCGTCGCCGGAGCGACCGCTGCGGCCACGGACGCAGGCCGTCCAGCCCGGCCAGCAGCAGCGCCAGGAACTCCCGGACCGCGGCCTCGTCGTGCGGCTGCGGGATCGCCCCGGTGATCGGGTCCGGGCCGGCCAGCGCGGCCCTGAGGCGCTCGTACTGGACCGCGACGTCCTCGTCACCCAGCGGGCCGCCACCGACGATCATGCCGGCGATCCGGTCCGCCCCCGCCCGGTCGAGCTCGCCGAACTGCGTGACGTACAGCACGCCGTTGGTCAACCCGCGCCACGGCTCCATCGCCACCGTCCTCCCCGTGTCGTCCGGGGCCCGATGCTGCCACACCACCGGGGGCCGCGCTCGCCCCGCTCAGCCGCCGTTCCTGCCGAAGCGGCTGATCGCCTCCAGGATCGTCCGGGTCATTTCGGGGCTGCTGGTGTGGCCCGCGTCGTCGACCACCGTCAGTTCGGCGTCCGGCCAGGCCTTGGCGAGGTCCCAGATGCCCCGCAGCGGGAGCCCCAGGTCGAGCCGGCCGTGGATCAGCGCCCCCGGGATGCCGGCCAGCCGGTGGGCGTCGCGGAGCAGTTGTCCGTCGTCGAGCCAGGCCCGGTGGGCGAAGTAGTGGGCGCAGATGCGGGTGAAGGCCATCAACGAGGCGTCGGGCCGGTTGCCGTAGGCGCCCGGGCTGCCCAGCACCTCGTGGGCGATCACCGCGTCCTCCCAGGTGCACCAGTCCTGCGCCGCCTTGACCCGTACCGCCTCGTCCGGGCTGTTCAGCAGCCGGTCGTACGCCGCCACCAGGTCGCCGTCGCGCTCCGCCGCCGGTGCCCCGTCGCGGAACGCCTCCCACGGGCCGGGGAGCAGGCGGCCGACCCCGTGGTAGAGCCAGTCGAGGTCGTCGTGGGTGGCCAAGGTGCTGCTGACCAGGACCAGTTCGGAGACCCGCTCGGGGTGGCGTTCGGCGTAGGCGAGGCTCAACGTCGTCCCCCAGGAGACGCCGTAGAGCAGCCAGCGTTCGATGCCCAGGTGCTCGCGCAGCTGTTCCATGTCGGCGATCAGGTGGTCGGTGGTGTTGTACGCCAGGCTGACGGCCGGGTCGGCGGCGTGCGGCAGGCTCTCGCCGCAGCCCCGTTGGTCGAACACCACGACCCGGTACACCGCGCGGTCGAACGCCTTCCGGAACCGGTGCCCGCCGCCGCCCGGGCCGCCGTGCACGCACAGCGCCGGCTTCCCCTCGGGGTTGCCGCTGACCTCCCAGTAGATCCGCTGGCCGTCGCCGACGTCGAGCAGACCGTGCTCGGACGACTCCTCGTAGGGGGACGATTCAGGCACCGGGTACTCCTTCTGACGGTTGGTCAGGCAAGGGGTGGAGGTGGGCGGGAGGGCCGACTATGCCAGGCGCGGCAGGAAAGGTCGAGGGGGAACGAGCCGGTCCGGACACGGCTCGGGCGGGCCCTCGGTGGTCCGGCCCGGGATAATGGCTCGACAATCCGGCGCCCGATCCGGCAGGCTGCGCCCATGACCTACGGAATCGAGTCCCACCCCGCCCGGTGAGCGCCCCGGAGGAGCGTGCGGCGCTCACCAGCTCACCCGCCCTGTACGACTCACCTGCCCCGTCCGGCTCACCCGCCCTGTACGACCGGGCAAGGCGCCTGCTGCGCGAGTGGCCCGATCGGCTGCCGCCCACCAGCCTGTACCGCCTGCCCGAGGCACCCAGCACCGCTGACCCGGGCGTCACCGCTCCCGACGATGGCAGCCCGCCGCTCGACCGAGCCGCGGCCGAGGCTGCCGTGCTGGCCGCGCTGACCCCGCTCCCGCCCGACGCCGCCACGCTGTACCGCCAACTGGACCGCCTCGGCCTGCGCAGACGGCACCGCCGGGCGATCCGCGCCGCCGTCGAAGCGCTGCCGCTGCCCGACGAAGCGCAGCACGCGGCCCGCTCACTGGCCCGCGCGCTGGTCACCGCCGGTACCACCGTGCCCGCCGTGAGCGTGGGCCTGGCCCTGCTCGGACGGGTCGGCACCACCGAGGACGCGCTGCCACTCCAACTGCTCGGCGTGTTCGAGCAGTTCGCCGACCTCGCGGTGGCTGCCCTGGAGCGGATCGACCGGTCGGCCGCCGCGGCGACCTGGCTCGTCGTCCGCACCGGCGAGCCGGAGCTGCGCCCGCTGGTCCGCGCCCTGCGCAGTCGGGAGCCGAACGCCGTCCGGGCCGAACTGCTCGCCTTCCCGGCCACCAGCCGCTTCCTGGGCAGCCTGACCGCCCGCCGGATCGCCGAGGCCGCCCGACTGCCCGACCTGCTGGACCGCCACCCCGACGACCCCGAACTCCTCGCCCGGGCCGCCCGGTTGCTGGTGCGGATGGGCAGCAGCCGCGACTACCGGACCGACCTCACCAACTACCGCGAGGCGGGCCGCATCTTCTTCCGCGTCGTCACCCGGGCGCACCTGCTGCCCGCGACCCTCGAGCACCACGCCACCCTGCTCGCGCTCGCCTTCGAGCTGAGCAGCGGTGCCGGCGTGCTGATCGGGTGGCGGCCCGGTGCGCGGGAGGCGCTGCTCCGCTCGCTCGGTGCCCTGCTGGCCGAGCCTCGCTGGACCGCGGTGGTCGAGGCGGTCGACGAGGATGGAGTCTGCCCCAGCAGCGATGGGCCGGAGCTGCGCCGCTGGGCCGACTGGATCCGCCGCAGCGGGCGGCGGCCCTTCGAGCTCCCCGCCGAGCCAGGCCGGTTCCGGATCGAGGTGGTGGTGGGGGAGCCGGTGGACCACGAGCCGGTGCAGGCCCGGATCCTGATCGACGGGCGTCCGCTGGTCCTGGAGCTCTTCCCCACCGGGCCCGTGAACAGCCCGGAGTACCTGCTGGACAGCGGGCGGCTCCGAGCGGCGCCGGAACCGCGCGAGGTCCAACTCGCCGAGGCCTACTGCACCGAGGGGTGCTGCGGGGCGCTCCACGTCACCATCCGGCGGGAGGGCGACGAGGTGGTGTGGGAGGACTGGCGCTTCTCGTCGGGCGCGTCGGCCGCGGCACCGGCGGCCCTGCGCACCCTCCGCTTCGACGCCGCCGCGTACGACGCCGAACTCGCCCGGGCGACTGACGACCGGTCCTGGAGCTGGCCGGCCCGGACCACCGCCCACCTGATCCGGGCCGGGCTGGCCGAGCAACCGGAGCTGCTGACCCGGTGGGACGCGCGCCTGGGCTGGGTGGGGAGCGGGTTCCTGAACCCCGAGACCACCACGCTGTACTTCTGGTACCAGCCCGGCCCGGCCACCGACCGGCTGGACGTCCTGGGCAAGGCCCTGCAGTTCTGCTGGGAACTGCCGGACGACCACCGCCCACCCGCGGAGCGTGCCACGGCCGCCCTGCACCGGCTGGCCGAAGCCGATCCCACCGGCTACGCGCGGCTGGTCGGCGGCAACCGCGAGCGGGCGGCGGAACTCGGGTTCACCTGGTCCGATGAGCCCTGAACCGCCCCCGGTCGCCGCGCAGGTCAGCGGGGGTCGCCTCCCGCATACGCCAGCGGGGGGCGATCGCCTGCGCGTCCGCCCCCTCACCCCACCCAACGCGGCGTTTCCCTAGTGCTGGAAGAGTACTTCCGGATTGTCCGACGAGGGGCCGTCCAGCAGCGGACTGTGGATCCCCTTCAGCGTCTGGTCGAAGAACGCCGTCACGTACTCGCGGGTGATCACCACCCCGCGTTCCGGGGAGAGGGGCGGCGTCGGGAACCCTGCCTCCTCATGAAGCAGGTCCAGGTCGCTGAAGCTGAAGTGGTCGGCGCCGGCGAGCGTCAGCCACTTCTTGTAGCCGCCGAGGGCGGCCCAGGTCTGCTCCCACTCGCCGCCGGCCAAGTGGTCGGAGGGGGGCGCACCCAGCATGAGGAACGGCCGGTCGATCTGGCCGGGCAGCGGGTCCGGGTGGAAGGATCCGTCCATGTTCACTCCGGCCCGTACGCGCGGGTCGGCGATCATCGTGGCGGCGGTGGCCGCTCCGCCGAGGGAGTGTCCGGCCATGCCGATCTCGTGCTTGTCGATGAGGTGTGCCAGGCGCCACGCGGTCTTGCCATGCGTCAACTGGTCGATTACGAAGGACACGTCCAGCGCGCGGCTGGCGGCGACGGAGTCGAAGTCGAGCGCCGGGTCGTCGCAGATCGCGCACGGCGGCGTCTGGCCGTTCGCCAGCGTCTCGCCGCTGTCCTCGTAGGTGTGGCCGACGAGTGCGACGACGTAGCCGTGACTGGCCAGGTCGGTCGCGAGCGAGGTGAGCACCATGCGCGGGTCCTCGTACGCGGGTGAGAGGACCACCAGCGGATACTTGCCGCGCTGCGGCCGCGCCCCGTCGAAGGCGTGCGTGGTGACGCCGGAAAGGCTCTGCGGGGTGACGCCGGAGCTCGCCGGCACCTTCTGGCGCTGGAGGACGCCGGCTGCCTCGGCGAGGGTCATGTAAGGGGCCGGAGTCCCGGTCCCGGGGACGGCCGGGTAGACCATCGTGACGGTCAGTTGGCGGGGGCCGGACGACGGCACCCACGGGTCGGGACGGCTCGCGTCGGTGAGGTGGATGACCTCCTCGCCGGCGGCGTAGGGGCCGGTCGGCGCGGGGAGCGTGCCTTGGAAGGACCGCGTGGACGCGGTGGCCGTGGCCGTGGCCGGTGCGGTGTCCAACGCTTGCGTGGCCACCGTTGTGGCCGACGGTGTGGTCGTGGCGGCGAACCCGGCGCCGGTTCCGGTGACGAGGGCGGCGAGCGCCAGCACGGCGACTGCACTGATACGGCGATTGCGTTTCATGGGATCGACGCTAGGTTCCGCAGCTCCTCCGTCGCGTCGGCCGGCGGGTGACACCGTTCCCCAGGCTGTCGGCCCGGGGGTGTACGGGCGCGTACATCCCCGGGGCGACGCGCACGGAGCCGACGCCGCTGAATACGATCTCCGTATGGAAGAGCTTCTCCAGCGTCTCTCGACATCGGAGCGCATGACCTGGCTGACGGACCGGGCCGTGGTGCTGGCCACCGCCTGCTTCTACGCGGTGATGCTCTGCTGGTCGATCGCTCAGGTTCCGCACCACGAAGGCCTGTTCCGGTTTCCCGGCCTCGGGCCCTTCCAGATCCAGATGATGGGTCTGTGCGTCGTGCTCGCCCTTCCGGTTCTGCTGATGCGCCGTCTGCCGGCGGCGGTCTTCGCGGCGATCCTGGGCGAATCGGTCCTCGGTGACCTCTTCGGCGTGCGGCCCTGGATCGTGTTCGTCCTGCTCGTCGTCCTGGGCGGGCACCTCGCCGTCCGGCGGCCGAAGGCTGCGGCCGTCGGCTCCGTCGCGGCCGTCGCGGCCGCGTTCGTCGAGAACATCCACGTCTACCCCGGGGAGACCCTCGGCGACGCGGCCCAGTGGGCCGGGCAGTTCGCGTTGTGGTTCGCGGTCGCGTGGGTCTTCGGGGGTGTGTACCGCAAACGCCGTGAATACCTCGGCGCCTTGCATGAGCAGCGGGCGGCCCGCGCCGTCATGGCCGAGCGGCTGCGGATCGCCCGCGAACTGCACGACAGCGTCGCGCACAGCATCGGGATCATCACGGTGTTGTCGGGAGCGGCGGCGCGGGTCGTGGACACCAAGCCCGAGCAGACGCGGCAGGCGCTGACCGGCATCGAGACCACCAGCCGGGAGACGCTGCTCGAGCTGCAGCGCATGCTCGGGGCGCTGCGCCGCGCCGAGCCGGACGACGCCATGCCGGGGGCCGCTCCGCTGGCGCCGGCCGGCAGCCTGGCCGATATCCCGCGGCTCGCCGAACGCACGGCCGGCGCCGGGGTGCGGGTCCACGTGGCCTGGCAGGGCGAGCGGCGTCTGCTGCCGCCGGAGATCGAGCTGTCGGCGTTCCGGATCGTCCAGGAGTCGGTGACGAACGTGGTGCGGCATTCCGGTGCACGGACGTGCCGGGTCGCGGTGGGTTACGAGCCGACCGGAGTGACGATCGAGGTGGTGGACGACGGGGACGACGGTCCCGGCGGGCCCGGCCGTCCGAAGCCCTCGACGGCGCCCGGCGGGAGCGGCTTCGGCCTGCTCGGCATGCGCGAGCGGGTGACGTTGCTCTCCGGCCAGTTCAGCGCGGGCCGGCGTCCGGAGGGCGGATTCCGGGTGACGGCGAGGCTCCCGGCATGAGCGTGCGGGTACTGCTGGTCGACGACCAGCCGCTGATGCTGGTCGGGCTCGGGATCCTGATCGGCGGCACCGACGATCTGGAGGTGGTCGGCGAGGCCGGCGACGGCCGCGAGGCGGTGCGCCTGGTGCGTGAGCTGCGGCCGGACGTCGTGGTGATGGACATCCGGATGCCGGACATGGACGGGATCGAGGCGACCCGGCAGGCGACCGCCGAGCCGGACCCGCCCAAGGTGTTGGTGCTGACGACCTTCGACGACGACGAGTACGTCTACGGCGCGCTGCGCGCCGGCGCCAGCGGATTCCTGCTCAAGAGCATGGCCCTGGACGCGATCCTGGACGCGATCCGCGTGGTGGCGGCCGGCGACGCCTTGATCGCGCCGAGCGTCACCCGACGGCTGATCGCCGACTTCGCCGGAACCTCCGCCACCCCCGAGGCCCCCGAACCGGACACCGAGCCCGCCGCGGGCTCGAGTCTTCTTGCGGGGATCACCGACCGGGAGCGCGAGGTCCTGGCACTGGTCGGACAGGGACTGTCGAACGCTGAGATAGCCGAGCGGTTGGTGATCAGCGCGACGACGGCGAAGACGCATGTCGCGCGCCTGTTCGCCAAGCTCGAGGCCCGGGACCGCGTCCAGCTGGCGATCATCGCCTTCGAGAACGGACTCACGCCGGGTAGACGGTAGGGCAGGGTGAGAGGAACGATCGCCGACCAGGAGCTCGCCGCGTTCGCCGGGTCGCGTCGTCACACCACCCTCCGTGACCGAGAATCCTGCCGCTACAGGCCGAGCAGCTCCGCGAAGGTGCCGCCGAGGACGCGGTCGCGCAGCTCGCCGGGCTGGGTGACGCGTTCGATGGTGGCGCGGGTCAGCACCGGGTCGCCGTAGGGGGCGTCGGACCCGAAGAGGGTGCGGTCCGGCACCTCGGCGATGGCCAGCCGGACGGCGAAGATGACGCTCGCCGTGGACAGCTCCAGGTACAGGTTCGGGGTCTCCCGGGCCAGCTCGATGGCCGTCAGCCAGTTCAGCCCGCCGAGCTGACTGATCACCAGCGGCACGCTCGGGTGGCGGCGCGCCAGCTTTGCCAGGGTGCCCAGGTCGCCCGCCGTGGTCGGGGCGAACCCGTGCACCACCACCGGCAGCCCGCCGTGGTCGGCGGCCGCCCACAGCACCGGTTCGAGCACCCCGGCGCCGTCCGCCGGCGCGGTCAGCTCGCCGATGCCGCGGAAGCCCCGGCCGACCACGTCCCGCTCCACCTCGGCGGCGATCTGCTCGGCCGACCGGTCCAACCGGACCTTGCCGAAGCCGATGAACCGGTCCGGGTGGGCCGCGCAGACCGCGGCGAGCTCCCGCTGCGCCGCCTCGTGCGGGTCCACCACGTCGGACGCCGCACCGGACGCCGCATCGGCTGACGCACCGGCTGAAGCACCGGACGTCGATCCGGCCGACGTCTCGGACCGGCCGCTCAGGGTCTCGCTCAGGATGCTCATCTCGCGCCGGAACGAGGCCAGGTCGGTGGCCCGCTCGGGGTGCGGCCGGGTGCCGAAGAGCACGGCACGGTCGGCCCCCGCCTCGTCCAGCAGCGCGAGGTGGCTCCGCACCGGGTCGTGGACATGGCTGTGCGCGTCGATGATCACGGGGTCTCTCCTGGTCGGCGGGCCGGTGGCCGGCGGAATCGCGGCTGCGGAATGCGGCTGCGGACCCCTATGTTCAAGGTTGACACCGTGACAAGGTCAAGGCGAGGAGCAGAGAGCGGCATGTTGATCGGACAGCTGGCCGAGCGGACCGGCACCAGCGAGCGCCTGCTGCGCTACTACGAGCAGGTCGGCCTGCTCGCCGTCACCCGCCGCGCCAACGGCTACCGCGAGTACGACGACGGCGCCGAGCAGACGGTGCGCCAGATCCGGGCCCTGCTGGCGGCCGGGCTCTCGACCGGTGTGATCCGGCAGGTGCTGCCCTGCGGGCAGCCGGACGGCTCGCTGCGCCCCTGCCCGGGGGTGCTGGCCCGGCTCCGCGCCCAGCTCGTCGAGCTGGACCGGCGCGCTGACGAGCTGGCGCAGGCCCGCCGGACCCTGGAGGCGGCCATCGCGGTCACCGAGCGCAGCGCGGCGCCGTGAGCCCCGGCTCAGTCGGTGCTGCGCCCGAGCGACCGCACCACCCGGGCCGGGTTGCCGACGGCCAGCACCCCGGGCGGCAGGTCCCTGGTGACGACCGACCCGGCGCCGACCACGCTGTCCGCGCCGATGGTGACACCCGGACAGACGATCACCCCGCCGCCCAGCCACACGTTGTCGCCGATCGTCACCGGCACCGCCTTCTCCCAGCCCTGCCGGCGCCGCTGCGGATCGAGCTCGTGCGTGGGCGTCAGCAACTGGACGTTCGGGCCGATCTGCACGTCGGCGCCGATCGTGACGGGCGCCGCGTCGAGGAAGACCGCGCCGAAGTTCACGAAGGTCCGCGGCCCGATGCTGATGTGGTAGCCGAAGTCGCAGTGGAACGGCGGCCTGATCCGCACCCCTTCGCCGACCGACCCGAGCAACTGCCCGAGCACCGCCAACCGTTCGCCCGGATCGCCCACCCCGGGCGCGTTGAACCGGGCGCACAGCTCGGCCCGCCGCTGCGACTCCAGCGCCAACTCGGGATCGTCCGGGAGGTACCAGTCACCGGCGAGCATCCGCCGCTTGTTCTCACCCACGGGTCACCTCCGCCGCTCTCTGCCGGTCGGTCGGTCCACCCCCGTCACCGGCTCGGACGGGTCGCGGCGGCGGGGGAGGCCAGGCTGTCGTCGCGCACGGATCTGACGAAGGTCCGCCAGGCCGGTGCCGCGAAGACGAGGGCCGGGCCGGCCGGGTCCTTGGAGTCACGGACGGCCATCGCGGCCCGGTCGGCGGGGGCGGTCTGCACGCAGTTGCTCTGGGCACCGGAGTACGAGGACGTGCGCCACGCGAGGCGGGCAGGGGCGGCGGGCTGCGGGGCGTGGTTGGCCATGGGCTAGATCTTTCCTTCGGCGAGGTGCTCGATCACTGCGATGGATTCACTGCGGGGAAGCGATTCTGCGAGGGCCCGTCGGAAGAGTTCGGTGTACCGGAAGACCTCGGTCGGCTCCTCGATGTACAGCGTGCTGAGCAGGCTGTCGACGTACGCGACGTCGGTCTCGGTGGTCCCGGGGAAGCCGAGGACGACGACCGGCCCGAACAGGGCCGCGTGCACGTCCGAGGCCTCCGGCAGGATCTGGATGTTGACGTGGGGGTCGTTCGACGCGGCGGCCAGGAACTGCAGCTGACTGCGCATCACGGCGGGCCCGCCGATCTGGTGCTTCAGCACGGACTCGGAGAGGACGGCCCACATCCGCAGCGGCCGCTCCCGGGTCAGCACGGAGCGGCGCTCCTGGCGGACCTTGGTCAGGGTCTCGACCTGCTCGGGGGTCGCATCCGCTATCTGGGCGCGGACGACGGCCCGGGTGTAGTCCTCGGTCTGCAGGAGCCCCGGCACCAGCAGCGTCTCGATGCTGTAGGCGTCCGAGGCGTCGGCCTCCAGCGCGATGTAGTCCGCGTACAGCGGCGAGAGCGTGTCCGAGTAGCGGTCCCACCAGCCGCGCAGCCGCCCCTCGCGGGAGAGCGCCTCCAGGTCGGCGCGGGTGGCCGGGTCCGGGACCTCGTACAGGTCGAGGAGCAGGCGCAGGTCGACCAGCCGGATGCCCGACTGGGCGGCCTCGATCCTGCTGATCTTGCTTTCGGCGCAGGCGAGTTGTCCGGCCGCCTGGGCGATGGTCAGGCGCTTCGCGGTGCGCAGCTCCTTCAGCATCCGGGCGAGCCGCCGCTGACGGACGGTCGGGTTCCGGTTCACCGGCACGCTGGGCCTCCCCTCGGGTGTGGCGGTAAGTCTGCCCGTCTTCCGCGTCCCGGAACAATCTTGTTTGGCGGCCAGAGTAGGGACTTGCACCGTGGGGTGATTCGGGAGCATGCTACGGAACGTAGAGCTGATCACTACGACACGTGATGACGGCCTGCCACAGTCACGCCGCAAGGGGGCCTCACCATGCCCGGAGCATTCGCCGACCAGCCGTTGCTCGCCACCCACCTCTGGCTCCCGCCCAGCCGCCGCTCGCCCGGGCTCGCGCGCCGGCTGGTGCGTGACTTCCTGGTCCGCTTCCCGGAGGGCGAACGCTTCCTGGGCAGTGCCGAGTTGCTGGTCAGCGAGCTGGTCACCAACGCCCTGGTGCACGCCACCGCGCGTGGTCAGCTGATCAAGTTGGGTCTGGAGGGCAGCCCCGGCGAACTGTTGATCTGGGTGGAGGACCCTTCCGAGCTGGTGCCCCGGATGCGGTGTGGCGCCGGCTGCGAGGGCGGGCGGGGCCTGCTGCTGCTCGACCGGCTGGCCAAGGACTGGGGCTGGGGGCCGCGGGAGGGGCGCGGCAAGCGGGTCTGGTGCTGCCTCGAGCCCGATGCGGGGCCCGAGCAACCGTGGTGAGCGTGGCGCGCACGCCCCCGGGGAGCTTCAGTGCGCTGAGTGTTGCGCTGAGAGTTGCGCCGACCGCGCCTGACGGCCGGGACAGGGGGAACCTGCTGATCCCGACGCGCTCAGGGGTCGATCACCGGTCCGGTCAGGCCTCGTCGTACCAGGAGAAGGCCGCGATCCGCCAGCCCTCCGGGGTGCGTACCAACTGGAACGTCTTGCTGCCCCCGCCCCGGTACGGCTCGCCGTCCAGCAGCCCGGACTTCTCGTAGGTGCCGAAGCGCGAGGCGATGTTCCCCGCGATCTCGGTCCGCTCCGTCGTCTCCCACTCGGAGAACTCGACGAGTCGGCCGTCGCTCAGCAGCTGCTCCCGGGGTTCGATGAACTCCTCGACGGAGTACGCCGTGTACCGCGGGCCGGTCACCACGATCACGCCACCCGGAATGATCAGGCGGCGCAGTCTGGCCAGGTCGGCGGGCTTGCCGCCGCGGTTGTCGAAGGCGCCGAAGAACTCGGCGGTCAGGTGGTCTATCGCCGTCTTGTCGGCGTCCACGGCGGTCGGGTCGACCGCGTTCTCGGTTCTGGTCATGGCCGGACAGTAACACCGGCGAACACCAGCGAACATTGCCGAACACCGGCGCCGGCGGCCGCTGCGGCGCCGCCCGCCGACGTCCGGTGCGCGGCGCCGCCCCGACGCGCCGGCACCGGGCGTGTCACCCCGGAGCGCCGGGCGGACGTCTCCCATGATGGGTCGCAGGCAAACCGTCCGGCTGGTCGAGGACCCGTCAAGGAGGCCGCATGGCAGGGAAGTCAGCAGGGAAGTCGTCCGGAAAGTCGGCAGGGAAGTCGGCAGGGAAGGCGTCCGGCGACGGGGCCGGGAAGGCGGCCGCCCGGTCCGACGGCCAGGCCCCGGCGGCCGGACCGGGGAAGATCCGGCCCAGCGCGGCCGGCCATCCGAACGGCCACCCCAACGGACACGTCGGCGACCGGCCCGACGAGGCGATGCAGGCCGTGGTCGACCTGGTCGTGCAGAGCCGGTCGCTGGCCCACGAGTCCGGCGACAGCGAACGCCCGCAGCCCGGCGCGCAGCGGCCGCCGGAGGACCTCCAGCCGCTCGACCTGCACGTGTGCATGGGCCTGAACTCCTGCCGCAACCAGGACGTGGAAGGCAAGGCCCCGATGGCGGGGATGGGCCGGTGCGCCACCGTGCAGCACGTCTGCCACGGCGAGGGCGCCTGCCGCGGCCGGGGCGGCTGCGGCTACCACGGGTCCGACTTCGAGCAGGCGCACCCGGGCGAGCAGGCCTGCCGCTGGAACGGGAGTTGCGCCAGCCCGATCAACGAGAGCCGGGTGTTCGCGGCCGGGCCCTACAAGGGCAAGAGCGTCTGGATGACCGCCCGCAAGCTCTTCGAGGCCCGGATGTACGACGCGGGCCTGGCCTTCGGCCCCTCGCCGGGGCAGGGCTACCCGGACGACGTGGTCCCGGTGTACGAGCGCCCGGCCGGCTGAGGCCCCGGTGACCCCCGCACCCCGCGACCCGCGGCGGCTCGGCTACGGCGTCGGCCTGCGCGGGCCGCACCTGCCGTACGTCCGGGACAACTGGCCCGAGGTCGACTTCTTCGAGATCATCACCGAGAACTACCTGCACTGCCACGGCGAGCGGCGCCGTGCGCTGGACGAGGTGGCCGAGCGCTACCCGGTGCTGCTGCACGGGGTCTGCCTCTCCATCGGCGGCACCGACCCGCTGGACCGCGGCTACCTGGACGCCCTCGCCGAGCTGGCCACCCGGGTCGGGGCGGTCTGGGTCTCGGACCACCTGTGCTGGACCGGCGTGGCGGGGGTGAACACCCACGAGCTGCTGCCGCTGCCGTACACCGAGGAGAGCCTGGCCCACGTGGTGCGCCGGGTGCGACTGGTGCAGGACCGGCTGGAGCGGCAGCTGGTGCTGGAGAACCCCAGCAGCTACGCCACCTTCGCGGCCTCCACCATGCCCGAGTGGGAGTTCCTGGCGCGGCTGGCCGAGGCGGCGGACTGCGCGCTGCTGCTGGACGTCAACAACGTCTACGTCTCGGCCGTCAACCACGACTTCGATCCGCTCGCCTACCTGGACGCGCTGCCGATGGACCGGGTGGTGCAGATGCACCTGGCCGGCCACACCGACTACGGCACCCACCTGGTCGACACCCACGACGCGCCGGTCCGCCCGGAGGTCTGGGACCTGTACGCGCACGCGGTCCGGCGCACCGGCGGGGTCTCCACCCTGATCGAGTGGGACGACCACCTGCCGAGCTTCCCCGAGCTGCTTGCCGAGGCCGACCGGGCCCGCAGCCACGCGGCCGCCGCGCTGCAGGCCCGCCCGGCCGCGGCCGGCGCGCCTGGCGCGGGCCCGCCGCAGCGCTCGGCGCCGGACGCACCGCTGGTCGGGGCCGATGCCTGAGGACCCCGAACCACCCCCGGGCCCCGGCACCGCCCCCGAACTCGCCGCGCTGCAACGCCGGCTGCAGTCCGCGCTGTTGGCCGCCGAGCCGCCGCCGGAGACCGCCGGGCTGCTGCTCCCGTCGCCGCGCCTGGACGCCACCCGGCGGCTGGGCGTCTACCGGTACGGCTACCGGGCCCGGCTGCTGGAGAGCATGCGCAGCCTCCACCCCGGCTTGCTGAGCCTGCTCGGCCCCGAGCTGTTCGACGGCTTCGCGGCCGACTACCTGGCGGCCTGTCCGCCGCGCGACTACCTGCTCAGCCGGCTCGGCGCTGGGTTCGCCGACCACCTGGAGCGGAACCGGCCGGACGGCGAACTGCCGCCCGCCGAACGGGAGTCCTGGATCGACCTGGTGATCGACCTGGCCCGGCTGGAGCGGCTGCACACCGAGGTGCTGGACGGCCCGGGCAGCGAGCAGCAGCCGAGCGAGCAAGGGTCGAGTGAGCAGCAGCCGAGCGAGCAAGGGCCGAGCGAGCAAGGCCCGGGCGGCGAGCAGCGGTCGGTGCCCGCCCGCGGCCGGCTGGAGCCCAGCCTGCGCCTGCTCGCCGTGCGCTCCCCGGTGCACCGCTACCTGGCGGCCGTCCGCCGCGGCGCGACCGCCGAACCGCCGGCCCCACACCCGACCTGGCTGGCCGTCAGCCGCCGCGACTACCGGGTCACCGTCCGGGAGCTGGCCGCCGACGCCTACGCCGCCCTGCACGCGCTGGTCGCCGGTGCACCGCTCACCGCCGCGTTGGGCGACCTGGCACCCGAGCGCCGCGGCGCGCTGCTGCGCGAGTGGGCCGCCGCCGGCTACCTGGGCCGCCGCCCGCACCCCCACAGCTGACGAACCGTCATGTCGCCATGACCGGAGAGGATCCCCGCCCGTGAAGACCAAGACCAGCGCCCCCGAGAGCCAGGCCGCCCCGGCCGCCGCGGGGGAGCTGACGCCGCTGTTCGAGATGCCCGCCGACTTCGCGTGCGTGCCGGAGATCACCACCCTGCCGCAGCTCGCCGCACACCTCAAGGTGGCCGCCAAGGTGGAGATGTGCACCATCCCGCCCTACCTGTACGCGGCCTACTCGATCCGCACCAAGGGCTACTCGCAGTGGTCCCCGGGCGTCGGGGCGTTCCGCACCCTGCTCGGGATCGCCATCGAGGAGATGCTGCACCTCTGCCTGGTGCGCAACCTGCTGCTGGCGATCGGCGAGGACACGGTCTTCGCCTCGCCGAACTTCATCCCGAGCTTCCCCGGCCCGCTGCCGCACCACACGCCGCGGCTGGAGCTCCACCTGGAGCGGCTCTCCAAGAAGCTGGTGCGGGAGAAGTTCATGCCGCTGGAGCTGCCCGAGCCGCGGTCGGAGTACTACGAGGAGGAGCCGCCGGTCCGCGAGTACCGCACGCTGGGCGAGTTCTACCGGCGGATCCGGGACGGCTTCGTCTACCTGGACGGCGAGATCGACTGGGCGAACTGCAACAAGGACCGCCAGTACCACCGGGGTTACTGGAACCAGAACGGCGGCGGCAGCACCCTGCTGGTCACCGACCTGCCGAGCGCGCTGAACGCGCTGGACACCATCATCGACCAGGGCGAGGGCGCCGACCCGAAGAAGGGCACGGTGCCGAAGAACCCGGTCAAGCCGGTGCCGGGCCTGGAGGAGTACACCCACTACGAGAAGTTCCGGCGGATGTCCGAGGGCATCGAGGGCATCGGCGCGGTGGACGGCACCCGCGAGGACAGCATCAACATCGACACCACGCTGGCCGTCGGCGTGCTCGTCACCGACCCGCACCTCGACGCGGTGGACCAGCGCGAGCACCCGGCGCTGCACGCGTTGACGACCCTCTTCAACGCGGCCTTCACCTGCACCCTGCACCTGCTGGACGAGCTCTACGCCACCCCGGTCACCGACACCACCCCCAAGGAGTTCGTCAGCCACCGCTACCACCTGGAGCGCACCTTCGTCTCCTCGATGCAGGGCATCCTCTACCCGATCGCCGAACTGCTCACCCGCACCCCGACCGGCCGCACCCGGCGGATCAACGGCCGCCAGGAGCCGGAGTACGCGGGCCCGCCCTTCGAGTTCCACGCGTTCGGCCACGGCGGGTACGAAGGGTGGCGGATCAAGCCGGAGCTGCACGACCGCTGCCTGCGCGCGATCAGCTACTTCCCCGAACTGGGCGGTGAGGACGGGGTGTTGCGGCAGATCGCGCTGCTGCCGGACGTGTCGGCCGCCGGCTCCGGGAGCTGAGGGCCGACACCTCCGGTCCGATCCGGGGTCAGGCGATCCGCCGGGTGCTGGCGGCGGGCTCGGCGAGCACCTCCGCAGGCCGGGCCCGCCACCGGCCGAGCAGCCGCCGGGCCGCCGCGCCCGCACCCGCGGGCCCTGCCGCGGCC
>NZ_JBNQTI010000073.1:0-39805 GCF_050325825.1 Kitasatospora sp. LaBMicrA B282 | reverse complement strand
GGCGGCGCGGTGCTGCGCGCGGCGGCCGAGGGCGACGGTGGCGGTGGCGCCGGCCGCGGTGACCGCGAGCAGCCCGAGGCCGGCCAGCACCGCAGTCACGACGCGCGGCAGCCGGCGGCCGGGCTCCGGCGCTGGCTCTGGCTCTGGCTCTGGCTCTGGCTCTGGTTCGGACGCGGGCACGGGCACGGACGGCACGGACTCGGACAACGGACTCCCCCCAGGAGCGGACCCAAGAAGTATGAGAGACCGTCAGTGCTCCGACCAACCCGGCACTTTCCGCTACGGCAACAGGTAGTCGCTGTCCCGCGCGTCGGTGACGAACATCCGACCCGGCGCGTGCGTGATCGCGAACGGCGGCCGCGACCCGATCACCGCCTGCTGCGCCGTCACCCCGCACGCCCAGAAGACCGGCACCTCGCCGTCCCCGATCGTCACCGGGTCCCCGTGGTCCGGCCGGGACAGGTCGGCGATCCCCAGTTCCTCCGGCGCCCCCACCTGCACCGGAGCCCCGTGCATCGCCGGCATCCGGGCGGTGACCGCGACCGCGGTGTCCACCAGCTCGGCCGGGATCGGGCGCATCGAGACCACCAGCGACCCGCGTACCCGCCCCGCCGGCGTGCACGCCCGGTCGGTCACGTACATCGCGACGTTCCGCCCCTGCTCGACGTGGCGCAGCGGCACGCCCGCCGCCAGCAACGGCCCCTCGAAGCTGAAGCTGCACCCGATCAGGAAGGTGACCAGGTCGCCGCCGCGCACCTCGGGCAGCTCGGCGATCTCGGCCCGCTCCGCCGGCCCGAGCGGCTCGCCGTCGACCCAGACCCGGTACGCCCCCAGATCGGTGCGCAGGTCCGCCCCCGGAGCCAGCCGGCTGCGCCAGCTGCCCGGCGCGGTCTCCTCCAGGACCGGGCAGGGCCGCGGGTTGCGCTCGGCGAAGAGCCGGAACTCCGCGGCCCAGTCCCGGGGCACCGAGAGCAGGTTGGCCTGGGTGAACCCGAGCGCCACCCCGGCCGTGGGCACGTTCAGTCCGGCCCGGAAGGCCCGCCGGGCCTGCTCGGGCGTCCACCCGGCGCGCTCGCCGGCCCGCAGCTCCGTCACCCGGACCAGTCTCCTCGGCCCAGCCCGGCGGCGCCAGGCCCCGTACTCGGCCGCCGGCTCGAGCCCGCCCGCGACGTCGTCCACGGTGATCGGCTCCTTGGCGAGCGGCACCGGATGCCGGAGGTTCGGCGAGCAGAACCTGATTCCCGTGCACGACGTTTCGGACGGGGAGGGGCATTTCCGGATTCGGCCGGCCGCTCGGGGAATTCCTCGGCCCGGAAATCGGTACGTGCGCGTGAATGCACACCTCCGTCCGGTTCGACCGGGCCGGCCCGCTACTCGGGCTCCAGGGCGTTGACCAGCCCCTGGCGCTCGGCCAGGACGCCCGCCTGGAAGCGGCTCTGGGCGCCGAGCCGGGTCAGCAGCTTCGCCACGTGGGCGCGGCAGGTCCTGGTCGACATGCCGAGGCGCCGCGCGATGACGTCGTCCTTGACGCCGGCCGCGAGCAGCACGGCGATGGCCTCCTCGATGGAGCTGGAGACCACCCGGGCGGCAGCCGGACTGGTGTCGTACGGGATCGCCTGGTCCCATTCGTGTTCGAAGGTCCGGGCGAGGAACGCCACCAGGGACGGCTCGCGGACCATCATGGCGCCGCCGGCGGCGAGCCGGGCGGGGACGAAGGCGGTCGTGCGGTCGACGATGACCAGCTGGCCGGGCACCTCGGGCCGGGTCCTGATCTCCGCGCCGGCCGCCAGGATCACGTCGGCGTACGAGCGGGTCGGCATGTCGAACCGGGTGGGGTGCTGGTAGATGCTCCGCAGCCGCACGCCGCGGTGCAGCATGTCCAGGTCGCGGGGCAACGACTCCATCAGGGCCGCTTCCGGGTGCCCGCCGCCCGGCTGGACCGCCAGCACCTCCTCCGCGGCCCCGCCGACCACGGAGGTCAGGGCCGCCCGGACCGCGTGCATGTCCTCCAGGACCTGCACCGCGCCGTCCACGCCGCCGCCCTGGGCCATGTACACCGGGCCGAGCGAGGCCAGTTCGGCCCTGAGCCCGGCCAGCGCCGCCTGCCGGCGCTGCAGCTCGGCCTCCTCCGCCTTCAACCGGGCCTCCTCGGGCCCGGTCAGCCGCGCCGCGGCGGCGTCCGGGCCGACCGCGGTCAGCCGGCCCGGCTCGCCCCCGGGCCGCGGGGCCAGCAGGCACAGTTCCACCAGCCACTGCACCGAGCGCCGGCAGCGGTCCTCCGGCAGACCGAGGGCGCGGGCCAACGGAACCGGGTCGTCGGCGTCCAGCCGGCCGTGCCTGACGACCCACTCGTACACCTGCCGCGCGTCGTCGTCGAGGGCCGTCACCTGCCCCGCGACCTCGGATGATTCCGAATTGACCCAGTTCATCCACCCCTCCTCAGTCACTTGTCATCTTTATGCTCCCCCATCCCCCTGGTGCTGCCGCCGCGCCCCCAGGAGGATCGAGAAATAGAACGGGTTCGTACCGAACCGATCGCCGACCACGTTGTCAGGAGAACTCATGAAGGCACGCCGATTCGTCCGCGCTCTCGGTCTGGCGCTCGCGCTGGCGGCCGGAACCGCGACGCTGGCGGGCCTGCCGGCCGCCGCGCAGCGCTCGGGCGGGCCGGCGACCACGGTGCAGGCCAACACCAGCTGGGGCTGGCCCGTCTGCGTGGGGACCAAGCTCCCGCTCGATGCCTGCAAGCGCACCTCGCCGTTCCCCACCGGCGCGCCCACCACCCCGCACACCACCGTGCCCACCACCCCGCACACCACCGCGCACACCCACCCGGGCACGCACCGTGCGCCGCAGCCCACCCCGGGCGCGGCTTCGGCCGGCGTCCAGGCCTGAGCGGGTCACGGACGGCGGGCCCGCCCGTGTACTCGATGGATCCGGCACCCGACAGCCCCCCGACGCCCGGGCTCGGCGACGACGCCGTCACCTTCTACCGCTGGGCCAGGCGACAGGGCCGCTTCGACGGGACCGACGCGCGGCGGGCGAGCAGCGAGACCGGCCTGAGTGCGGACGGCTGCCGCGAGGCGATCAGGATCCTGCGGTGGTGCGGGTTGCTGCACGCCGCGGGCGGGCCGGACCTGGTGGCCGCGCAGCCGCCGACCGCCTCGGCCGCGCTGGTTCGCGCGCAGGCCGAACTCGACCGACTTGCGGACGAGTTGAGGCACAGCAGGCAGCGAGTCGAACAGGTCAGGGCGGTGCTGCGGTCGGTTGCTCCACCGCGCGGGCCCGGCGACTTCGACGGGGCCCGGGAGCTGCCGCCGCGGCCGCCGGCCACCCCCTCCTGCCGGCCCTGCCCCGACCGGCCCCGACGCAGCGTCATGTCCAGCCCGCCCCGCACCGATCGGTCTTCCTCGTGCCCCGACACGCCACCCTGATGCCCCAGTGCGCGGCGCCCGCTTCGGCCCTGAGCAGCGGGAACGGACCGGCAGTTCCCGGGGAGGCGCAGGTGTCGGTCGGGGAGCGGATCAGGCAGCTGCGGACCGGGCGCGGCTGGTCGCTGTCCCGGCTCGCGGAGCTGCTCCACTACAGCAAGAGCTACCTGAGCCGGATCGAGAACGGCACCCGAGCGGTCTCGCCGGAGTTCGCCGAGCTCTGCGACCGGGTGCTGGGCGCCGACGGCGAGCTGGTCCGACTGGCCGCGGGCGCAGCGGAGCCCCTCCGGTCCACGGAGCCACCGAGACGCTCAGCGGCACCGGCCCGGTCCGAGTCGGCGGACCTCACCGCGGTGGACCCACCCGGGCGGGAGCGGGCGTTCCGCGCGCGACCCGTCCCTGCGCAGCTGCCGGCCACGGGCGAGATGTGGGGGCGCGAGCGGGAACTGGCCCGGATCGAGGCGCTGGTCGCGCGGCAGAGCGGCCCGGCCGTGGTCGCGGTCGACGGGATGGGCGGCGCGGGCAAGACCACCTTCGCCGTCTGGCTGGCGCGGCGGCTGAGCCCGTCCTACCCCGGCGGACTGCTCTTCGCCGACCTCTGCACCAACAGTCCTGCGGTGCCCGGTGACGTGGCGACCGGACTGCTGCGCACACTGGGCGTGGCACCGGAGGACCTGGCCGGTGAGCCGGCCGAGCGCGCCGCCCTGCTGCGCAGCCTGCTGGCGGAGCGCCGGGTGGTCGTGGTGCTCGACGACGCGGACTCCGCCGCCCAGGTCGCGCCGTTGCTGCCGGGCACCGGCCGCAGCCTGGTCCTGGTCACCAGCAGGCGGCGGCTGACGGCGCTGAGCGTGCGGCACGGTGCGCTGCGGGTGACCCTGGAGCCGCTGGCCGCCGACGCGGCGCTGCACCTGCTGCGCCGCGCGCTCGACCGGCGGGCCGAGTTCGGCGGGCCGGGTTCCCGCGATGACGTCCCCGCCGCCGATCGCTCCGCCACCACGACGGCCGGTGCCGCCACCGGTACCGTGCTCGACTCGCTGCTGGCCGAGGTCGCGCGCCGCTGCGCCTACCTGCCGCTGGCGCTGCGGATCGCGGCCGAGCGGCTGACCGAGGAGGGACCGGCCTTCGCCGCCTCGCTGACGACCCCGCCGACCCGGGTGCCCGGGCCCGCCAGCTCGCGGCTGGACGCGCTGGCGGTGCCGGGCGACGCCGAGACCGCGGTGCGGTCCGTCTTCGCCTGGTCCTACCGGGCACTCAGCGGTGAACTGGCCCGTGCGTTCCGGCTGTTGGCCCTGCACCCCGGCGCCGTGGCCGGGGTGGGAGCCGTCGCCGCGCTGTGGGGGGTACCGCCGGAGGCTGCCGCCCGGCTGCTCGGCGAGCTGCACGCCGCCAGCCTGGTGGTCGAGGTCGCGCCGGGCCGGTACCGGATGCACGACCTGTTGCGGGAGTACGCGCGGGAGCGGGCCCGCAGCGAGGAACCGGAGACGCTGGCGACCTGCGCCGACCGGGTCCTGGCCTGGTACCTGCACGCGGCCGAGGCGGCGACGGACCAGCTGCTGGGCCCGGCCCGCCACCGCCTGCCGATCGGACCGCTGCCCGAGGGCTGCCGGCCGCCGCGGTTCGCCGCCACCGCCGACGCCCTGGCGTGGTGCGAGAGCGAGCGGGTGAACCTGCTGGCCTGCGTGCGGGCCGCGCGGGACGACGGCAGCCCGGTGGCCTGGCAACTGCCTTACGTGCTCTGGGGCTTCCTGTTCCTGCGGCACCACCATCACGACCAGCTGGCGGCCGGTCAGCTCGCCGCCGAGGGCGCGGCCGGGCACGGGCCGCAGGCCGCGGCGTGCGCCGAACTGGTGCTGGCCTGTGCCCACGCCGGGCTGCGGCAGCATCCGGTGGCGGACCGGCACTACCGGCGGGGGATCGAGTGCTTCGGGGACGGCGGGGACGCCGCGGGTGAAGCCGGTGTCCGGCTCGGGTACGCCATGTCCTGCATGCGCCAGGGCCGGGGCGCCGAGGCGGCCGAGCAGGTGGAGCGGGCCATGGCGCTCTTCGCCGCCGCCGGGAGCGACTGGGGCACGGCGCTCGCGCTGAGCACGCTGGGCGAGGCGCGCCTCGCCCTGGGCCGCCCTGGCGAGGCGCTCGGGCCACTGGTCCGCGCGCGCGAACTGCACCGCGCCGGCGGCTCCTTGTGGTTGGAGGCGGCTGCCTGGACGCTGAGCGGCAGCGCCCACCGGGGGCTGGGCGAACACGCGCGTGCCGAGGACTGCTACCGGCGGGCGCTCGAGCTGCACGGCCGCACCGGCATGCGGGCCGGCGCCGCGCACGCGCTGCACCAGCTCGGGCTCTGCCTGAGCGTCGACGGGCGGGCGCGGCAGGCTCGGCGGGCCTGGCTGCGGTCGTGGGCGCTCTACGACGAGCTGGGGGACCCGCGCGAAGCGGACCTCAGAGCCTGCCTGGCCGGCCTCGCGCCCTGCCGCACCGCCGCCCCGGCACCCGGGCGGCGCGGCACGTCGTCGCCGCGCCCCTGACGCGAGCGTGCCAGGCCGGCCTGCGGCCTGCGTATGGTCGCGGTAACCCGACGCGGTGACCCGACGTCACCGACCCCTCGCCCCCACGGCGGGGGTCGCCGTCGCACGGATCCATCCTGCTCCGCCCGCACCCGCGGCGCCAGGGCCGGACGGGCCGCGGTGCGGGCAGCACCGGCCGCCCGTCCGCTCGTTCCGGCTGCCCCATCGGGCAGCCGCGTCCGAGCCCGCCGGCGCTGCTGCCCGTCCGGCCGCTGCCGGTCCGCCTCCTGTCACCCGGGGTGTTGCCCGCCGCCCGGCCTGGTTGCCCGCGTGATGGGCAACGGGCAACGCCTTGTCCGTCGGCGGGCGGATGCCGGAGGCTGGCGGTGGAGAACGGCGAGCCCTCCGCGCAACCGGCCGGGGCCGAGAGGCGGGCACCACACCTGGCTGCAGGCCGGCACCCACCCGCCTGCCCGCCCCCTACCACCACCGGAGGCCACCCCATGTCCGTGCAGCGCATCGCCGTCCGCATCCAGGCCGAGGACCCCATCTCGCGGTTGGGCGTCGCCGCCCAGCTGCAGACCCGGCCCGAACTGCGGCTGGTGGAAGCCGGCGAGGCCGACCACGCGGACGCCGTGCTGGTGGTCGCGGACAGTCTGGACCAGGGGGTCGTCGCCCAGTTGCGTGACCTGCAGCGGACCCTCACCTCGGCGCTGGTCGTGGTGGTGTCGGCGCTGGACGACGCCGCGATGGCAGCCGCCGTGGAGTGCGGGGTGGTCGGCCTGGTCCGCCGGTCCGAGGCGACCGCCGACCAACTCGTCCGCACGCTGGGTGCGGCCGTCCGCGGTGAGGCTGCGATCCCGGCCGACCTGCTGGGCCGGCTGCTCCAGCAGATGAGCCGGCTGCAGCGCCAGATCCTGGACCCGCGCGGCCGGTCGTTCTCCGGCCTGCACCAGCGCGAGATCGACGTGCTGAAGCTGGTCGCGGAGGGCCATGACACCCGCGAGATCGCGGCCCGACTCGCCTACTCCGAGCGCACGGTGAAGAACGTGCTGCAGGACGTCACCAGTCGCCTCCAGCTGCGCAACCGCACGCACGCGGTCGTCTACGCGATGCGGCAGGGCCTGATCTGAGGCGACTGCCCGGCGAGCCGCCGGGAGTTCCCGGGAACCCGGGGAGAACGCGGTGCCCTTAAGCGCAGAGTTTCGGGTTTCATCTGCTCCTTCGTACGTTGACCACCCGTGAACGGGCATGGGAAGGTCGAGAAATCGAAGCGGAAGAACTTCCGCGAACAGATCCGGGTGCGTGCTGACTGCCCGAAAGGGCAGGGGATTTACCCGGAATGCTCTGTCGGTGCCCCGGGCACGATGGTTCGATTGCATCAGGAACAACCGGTCGGCCGGTCGCCGACTTCTCTCACTGCGCCTTCTATCATTCCGGAGTACCATGAGTCGTACGTTCCCCCTCACCGAGGGGCAGTACAATCACTGGTTTGCCGCACGGAACCATCCGGGCGCCCGGAATCCGGTCTACCTCCAGCACCGCATTTCCGGCGAGTTGGACGTCTCCCGGTTCATCGCCGCCCTGAAGGGCTGCGTGACGGATCACGAGGCGCTTCGCCTGGGAGTCGCCACGGGGGCCGACGGTGAACCGGCGCAATGGGTCAGGGAAGTCCCCGAGGGGGAGGATCTGATCGATTGCCGGCAGGTGGCGAGCAAGGACGAGGAGCAGTTCGGCCGCTATGCGCGGAACGTGCTCATGGCAGACCTGCGGAACGACTGGAACCTCGCTGAGGAACCTCCCTTCCGATTCCACCTGCTCAGACACTCCGAGTCGGTTCACGCGTTCCTCGCCACCTTCTCGCACGTGGTGGTCGACGGTACGGGCCGCGCGGTGTTCGCCCGCGACCTGTGGCGGCGCTACCGGGAGCTGGAGGCCGGGAACGAGCCGGTCGTGGGCGGGCCCGTCAGCTTCGAATCCGTTGTCCGGGAGCGCCTGAGGGCCGCCCGGGAGCGGTCGGACCCATCCCGTGACAGCTTCTGGGAGTCGCGGGCGGCCGCTGCGCCGCCCACGTTCCAGGCGATCGGGCGGGTGGGGTCGGACGATGGCGGTCCATCCTGCGTGCTCCGGAGGTCGAACTGGCGGGGAGCCGATCTGGCGGCTCTGCGTGATCGCGCACGGGCGGCCGGAGTGACCGAGTTCCAGTGGATCCTGGCCGCGTTCGCGGCCGCGCTCTTCGAGTTCACCGAGCAGGACCTGGTGAGACTCAGCATCCCGGTGGACACCCGCCGGTGGGCCGAGCGCGGCGTCGTCGGGATGTTCATGGTGCCGCTGCCCCTGGTCCTGGAACGCCCGGCCGCACCGGGCGACCTGGTGCGCCAGGTCAAACGGGACCTGTTGGCCGTGGTCGCGCACCGGGACCTGTCCGTCGAGGCGTTCGCTGCGCTCCGCCGGATCTCCCGTGAGCGCTGGGGCACCCACCGGGCCTGCAGCGTCTCGGTCAACCATCTCGGCGGCCGGCAGCTCGAGGAGGACCTGCGGACGCCCTCGGTACTGGTGCAGACCGGGCCGTACTGGCCCGAGTTCGCCCACGAGACCGACGGCGTGAGCCTTCAGGTGCGCTGCGACCGGGACGAGACGGCGCTGCGCCTGGTCTTCCTCGAATCGATATTCTCGGAATCCGGTTCGGAAGAGTTCCTGGATATTCTTCGGGCCAGGACATACGATGTGGACGTCTTCCAGTCGAGGAAAGTCGGAGAAGGAAATCCGACATCTCGTGAAGACGACCACAGGAGGGACTCCCTGAAGGATTCTTCAGGCCGGTCCGTGGTCTCCGTCGATGTCGCCGAAATCGCCGCCGGGCTGGCCAAGGTTCCCGGAGTGGCGGCGGTCGATGTCGAAGTCGAAAATCATCGCGACGGCGGTACGGCCTTGCGCGCGACCGTGCGCGCGGCCGTCGGCACCGATGTCGATGACCTGCATGCCAGGCTGCGCGCAGCCGTACCGGATACGCCGGACCTCGTCATCCCCGGGGATGTCGTCGTGGTCCGCGATCCCACCTGGACGTCCGTCGGCCGAACGCCGTCCTGATCCTCGGATCGGGACGCGGCGAAAGCCCACGGCGACACCACAAGAATCGCATGAGGGGAGGGGGTGTTTTTTCATGGAGAAGATCAACTTCGTCAACGTCGACATCTGCGAGCTGTCGGACGCCGACCTCGACGACATCGTCGGTGGCCTGGGCGCGGTTTCCGCCCGCGCGAAGGTGGACTAATTCCGGTCCACACGGATCCACGGGGACGACGCCCTGAGGGGCGTCCCACTCCCCCCGAGCACATGGCGGAAGGAGGTGTTTTTCATGGAGAAGATCAACTTCGTCAACGTCGACATCTGCGAGCTGTCGGACGCCGACCTCGACGACATCGTCGGTGGCCTGGGCGCGGTTTCCGCCCGCGCGAAGGTGGACTAATTCCGGTCCGCACGGATCCACGGGGAGGACGCCCTGAGGGGCGTCCCACTCCCCCGAGGTCGAGCGGGAGCCAGCCGCCGGAACATCGCCGTCGGCTGGCTCCCGACTTGTCTGTGACACACACACGCACGTGATCGAGTCAGCGGCACGCCGGTGCCCCCACCGGCGACGCATGGGGAATGGTACGGATGAGCGGATCGGACGAGCGACAGCTGCCGCGAGACGGATTCGCGGAACGGGACCGACGGTTCCGTCGCGAAGCTTTGGAGAAGCGGTCGACCTCGCGGGAGTACGGGCCGCTGGTCGTCACACGTGCTCGCATCCGCCCTGCGCGACAGGTCCGGAGCGAGGGTTCCGAGCGGCGTTCCGCCGCATCCCGGACGTCGCGTCACGCGAACCGGCGGGTCCCGGTCCGGATCCAGTCGCAGATGACGGACTGCGGCGTGGCGTGCCTGTCCATGGTGCTCGCCTTCCACGGCGTCGAGATCGGGATCGAGCAGCTGCGGCAGGAGACCTCGACCGGCCGGGACGGAGCCTCGGCCCGGACGCTGCTGGAGACGGCCCGGCGCCACGGCCTGTCCGGGCGCGGTGTGCGTGCCACGATCGACGGCCTCGCCGAGCTGCCGCCCGCCAGCATCCTGTTCTGGAACTTCAACCACTTCGTGGTGCTGGAGCGGGTCTCGCACGGCTGGGTCTACCTCGTCGATCCCTCGTTCGGACGCCGCCGGGTGGACCTCGAGACCGCGGCGAAGGCGTTCACCGGCGTCGTGCTGGAGTTCCAGGCGCCGCTGGTCCAGGACCGGCCGGCGGACACCGCGTCGGAGGTCCGGAAGCCGACGAGCCCGTGGCGATACCTGCGCCACTTCCTCCCCCGGGCGGGGAGTTGGGGCACGCTGACCGCGACGTCGCTGGCGTTGCTGCTGTTCAACTTCGTCGTCCCGCTCGCCTCCGCCTACCTGGTGAGTCACGCGAAGGTCGGCGGCTCACTGGGCGGGCTGCCGTTCGCGGCCGCGAGCGCGGCCGTGCTGGTGCTCGTCTTCTTCGGGCTTCAGGCCGCCCGAGGGCTGGCGATCCAGTCCTTGCAGGCGCTGGCCGACAAGCAGGTGACACTCGGCATCCTCCAGCACCTGCTGTCGCTGCCCTACGACTTCTTCGTCACCCGCAACAGCGGGGACCTGGCGCTGCGTGTGCGGACCACCGCCATCACCCGCCAGGTCCTGACGAACACGACCTTGTCGGCCGCCTTCGACGGCGTGCTGGTCCTCGGCTACTCCGTGCTGCTGCCGCTGGTCGATCCCGAACTGGCCTTGCTGGTCTTCCTCCTGGCCGTCCTTCAGATCACCGTGCTGGTGACGTCCTGGCGGCGACAGCGGTACCTCTCGGTGGACGCCCTGGAGAGCCAGGCGCAGGCCGAGGGCGAGCTGGTCGAACTGCTGGACGGGGTCGCCACCCTCAAGGCCGCCGGCCTGGACCAACTGGCCGGCGAGCGCTGGTCGAACGTGCTCGCCGACGAGATCAACGCCCGTGGCCGGTCCCGCCGGTGGGCGGTGCTGAGCGGGGCGCTGAGCATGAGCATCCAGTTCGTCGCCCCGGTGCTCGTGCTGCTGCTCGGCGCGGTGCGCGTGTCACAGGGTTCGGCCTCGCTGGGCACCGTGGTCGGGTTCGTCTCGCTGTCCATGGGCATGCTGGTGCCGCTGGCGAGCATCGTCCAGAACGGTCTTCAGGTGGCCGGCCTGTACGCGCCGCTGGCGCGGCTGAGCGACATCCTGGACGCCGCGCCGGAGCGCTCCCCGCACGACGTCCTGGTGGCCGGGGACGCCGGCGGCGCCGTCGAGTTCGAGGCCGTCGGGTTCGGCTACCCCGGCGGTGCGCGGCCGGTGCTGAAGAACGTGGACCTCGCGATCGCCCCCGGATCCTTCACCGTCGTGCTCGGCCGCACCGGCTCGGGCAAGTCGACGCTGGCCGCGATGGCCGCCGGGCTCCACCTCCCGACCGAAGGCGACGTCCGGCTGAACGGCGTCCCGATGGGACGGCTCGACCGGCCGCTGCTCCGGCGTTCCATCTCCTTCGTCAACCAGGACACGCGGCTGTTCGCCGGTTCCATCCGCGACAACATCGGCATGGGCGAGGCGGACGTGACCGACGAGCAGATCAGGGAAGCGGCCGTCAGCGCCTGCATCCACGAAGAGGTCATGGCGATGCCGATGGGCTACGAGACCATCCTCGGGCCGAACGGCGCGGGCATCTCGGGCGGCCAGCGGCAACGCGTCGCGCTCGCCCGCGCCCTGGTCCGCGACCCGGACCTGCTGATTCTGGACGAGGCCACGAGCGCCGTGGACCGGGAGACCGAAGAGCAGATCTTCGCGGCTCTCTCCCGGCACGGCCGCACCCTGGTCGCCGTGGCGCACCGCCTGGCGGCGGCGCGGGACGCGGACCTGATCGTGGTCGTCGAGAACGGCGAAGCCACCAGCTACCGGTCGGCCGAGGACCTGTCGGCGGGCCCCGCTGAACACCGGAGGCTGTTCGATGTCTGACCCGAAGAACGGGAGCGCGCACGCCATCCTGCGCGCCCTGGAGAACGCGGCCGGGCTGCGTCCACAGGGCTGGGCGGTCCGCGATCCGGCCCACGCCCTGACGTACCCCGAACTGCTGGAGTCGGTGCGCGGCGACGCCGCCGGGTTGCGGGCCGCCGGAGTGCGGCGCGGCGACCTGGCGATGCTCGAGTCGACGCACGACACGGCCTATCTCACCGCCTACTTCGCCGCGCTGTCGCTCGGTGCCAACGTGCTGCCGTACGACCCGGCGATGGGCTCGGCGGAGATCGACCGGGAGATGGCCCGCTACGGAGTCGGCGTTCGGCTCGTCCCGCACGTCGCGGGCACCGAGGTGGTGCGTCGGCAGCCCGACTCCGGGGAGGTGCCATCGCCATCGCTGTCGCCATCGCCGTCGCCGTCGCCGTGCGCGGAACTCACCTCCGGCGGCCTGGTCCTGCTCTCCACCAGCGGGACCGGTGGTCTGCCCAAGCGCGCAGTGCACAGTCCCGACCGTCTGGTGCGGAACGCGGCCGCGCACGCGTCGTCGGTCGGTCTCCACCGGGACGACTCGACTCTTCTCGTCCTCTCGCCGGCGTTCGGGTACTGCCACACCAGCCAGATCCTCGCCCACCTGCTGGTGGGCGGGCGCCTGGTCTTCCCGCCCCGGCCCGCGATGCCGTTCGACCTGGTCGCCGCGATGCGGACCGGGGAGTGCACGAACACGACGATGGTCCCGCACCTGCTGGGCGACGCGGTGGTTCGTGCCCTCGCCGGCGTGCCCACGCTCCGCCAGGTGGCGCTGGGCGGTTCGGCCGTCACCCCGGAGTTCCTGCGGCGGGTGACCGCCGGCCTGCCGGACGTGGAGGTGCTCCAGACCTGGGGCATGACCGAGTGCGGCCCGCGGCTGACGACGTGGCGGAGCACGCGCGACCCGCTGACCCCGGGCTGCGTGGGCCGCCCGATCGACGGGGTGGGCGTCGGGACCCGGGCCGCCGCCGGGCCGGCCGGCTCGGCCGAGGACCCGGTCGAGCTGTACGCGCACACCCCGTACGCCATGCTCGGCTACCTCTCCGGTTCCGCGTCGGAGTCCGACGTCCTCGTGGCGCCCGGGGTGATCCGGACCGGTGACCTCGGCCGGGTGGACGAGGACGGCCTCGTCCACGTCCGGGGCCGCCTCAAGAACCTCATCGACGTCGCCGGCAAGAAGGTCTCGGCCGAGGAGCTGGAGCAGGTCGTCGGCGCGGTCGCCGGCGTCGCGGCGGTCCGGGTCCTCGGCCGCGACGACCCCCGGCGGGGGCAACGGCCGGTGGCCCTGGTGGTGGCCGGGCGCGACGACGTGCCGGTGACCGCGGAACAGATCCACGAAGCCGTGCGCACCCAGCTGGCCCCGCACAAGTGGCTGCAGGACGTGGTGTTCGTCGACCGGTTGGAGCGGACCGTGAACGGCAAGATCGGAAGGACCGAGCGTCATGGGCGCTGAACCGTCGGGCACGGCCGGCCGCGTCGATCAGGAGGTCGAGGCACTCGTCCGGCACGCGCTGAAGGAGGTTCCGCACTACCGGGAGGCGTACCCCGGCGGAGCCTCGGCGCTGAGCGACCTCGAGGTGCTCGGCAAGGCGAGCGTCCGAGGACGGGAGTCGGCGTTCCTGGCCGACGGACACGTCCCGTCGGACCTGCTGTTCGTCGAGACCAGCGGGACGACCGGGACCCCGCTGCGCCGCTACTACCGGTCCGTGGAAGGCACGCGGGTGGCCATGCCGCTGTGGAAGGCCCGCCGCTGGTACGGCGTCACCTCGCCGCGGATGCCGGCCTGCCGGTTCAGCAGCGACGAGAACGACGAAGGCCGTGCCGTGGTCCGGGGAAGCGTCCTCAGCCTGAGCGTCCGCGACCTGTCCGACGCGGCGTTCCAGGAGTACCACGACGCGCTGCACCGGCATCGGCCGGTGTGGTTCCAGGTCGTTCCGAGCGTGGCCGGGCTGTTCGGCCGTTGGCTGACCGAGCGCGGGCTCACCGGCCCAGACAGTCTCCGCCTCGTCGAGCTGAACAGCGAGCCGACGCTGCCCGGCGACCGGTCCGCCATCCGGGCGGCGTTCCCGAGCGCTCGGCTCGCCGACCACTACGGCTCGAAGGAGACCTGGTGCGTCGCCTACGCGTGTCCGCAGGGTGTCCGCCACGTCATGACGGAGAACCTGACGGTCGAAGTGCTGACCGACGACGGCCCGGCGGCCCACGGCACCGGTGCCCTGATCGTCACCAACCACCGGTTCCGGACCATGCCGCTGCTCCGGTACGACCTGGGCGACCGGGTGACGGTGCGCGCCGCGGAGTGCGGTTGTGGTCGGTCCGGCCCGGCGATCGACGTCGTCGAGGGGCGGATCGCCGAGTACGCGCTCGGGGACGGTGGCGAGCCGGTCTACCAGACCTTCTTCGACATCGGCGTGCGCCGGGCCCTCAAGGCGTGGCCGGGCTCCATCGCCCGCTACCAGTTCCGGCAGACCGGGGCGGAGCTGACCGCGGTGATCGAGCCGGGCCGGGCCTGGACCCCCGAGGCCGGCCGGGTGCTGGCCGAGTACCTGAAGCCGACCTTCTTCGCCAGCGAGGTCTCGGTCCTGCTCGGGGATGTCGTCCACCCGCCGGGGCGCAAGTTCCGAAGCGTCGTCAGCCAGGGACCGGACCGGCCCGGGGACGCGCGCCGGCGCTCGGCATGCTGAACGCCGGCCCGTCCGCGCCCCCCGAGCTCTGCGCACCGCGGGTGCTGGAGGCCTACGAGCACGGCCTCATCGGGACGGCGGTACGACGTTCGCCCCTGGTCGCATCCGACCTCGCCGCCTGGTCCACGCCGGCAACGGCCCTGGTGAGTTCGGCGATCCAGCGGGACCCGCGGCTGTTCGAGCAGTACACCTGGGCCCCGCGCCTGGTCGCCGTCGTCAGTGACGGCTCGGCCGTGCTGGGTCTGGGGGACGTCGGACCGCGCGCCGGCCTGCCGGTCCTGGAGGTGAAGTGCGCCTTCTTCAAGAGGATCGCCGACCTGGACGCGATCCCCCTGGTCTTCTCCGACCGGCGGATCGACGCGATCGTGGCGGCACTGGCGGCGCTGCGGCCCTCGTTCGGGGCCGTGAGCATCGAGGACGTGGCCGCGCCGGGCTGTTTCGAGCTCGAGCAGCGGCTGCGCGACACGCTCGACTGCCCGGTCATGCACAACGACCAGCACGGCACCGCGGTGGCCGTGGTGGCGGCCCTGCGCAACGCGGCGCTGCTCACCGGCCGCGAGTTCGCCGCGATGCGCGTGGTGATCCTCGGCGCCGGCGCGGCCGGTATCGCGACGGCGCGGCTGCTGGCGACGGCGGGCCTGCCCGACCTGACCCTGGTGGACACGCGCGGTGTCGTGGGCGCCCGACGCCGGGACCTCAATGCCGCCAAACGCGAGGCCATCACGTACACGAACCCGCGTGGCCTGACCGGCGGCCTCGAAGAGGCGCTGCGAGGCGCGGACGCCCTGGTCGGGCTGTCGCGGGCCACGGTGGCCGGGACCCTGCTGGCCGGCATGCGACCCCAGCCGATCATCCTGTCGCTGGCCAACCCGGTTCCCGAGGTCCTGCCGGCGGCGGCCGCCTCGGTGGGGGCCGTCTACGCCACCGGCCGGGCCACCGCCCCGAACTGCGTCACCAACCTGCTGACCGTCCCCGGCATCTTCCACGGGGCCCTGGCGGCCGGGGCGGCGCAGATCACCCCCGAGATGCTGCTCGCCGCGGTCGACGGACTGGTCCGGGCCTCGCTCCCGACGCTCGACGCCGACCACCTGGTGCCCGACGTCCTCGACCCGGCGGTCTTCGCCTGCATCAGCGCGGCCGTCGCGGCGGCGGCCCCCGTCCCATGAACCGAACGGAGAGAACACAGCCCATGGCCACACCCACCGCGATCGACGAGTTGATCGGCCGGTTCGCCCGGAATCCGGTGCGGGGCACCGCGCCGACGGAGTTCGCCGACGGCCAGGCGCTGGTCGCCGACCTCGGGTTCGACTCCCTGGACCTGGTCGAGTTCCTGGCTCAGATCGAGGCGACCTGGGGGTTCACCATCCCGGACGAGGACTTCACGTTGGAGACCTTCGCGACCGTCGGCGCGGTCCGCGCCTATGTCAACGCTCGAATCTGACCGGCCGCTTCGGCAAGCGGCGGTTCGGCCCCACTGATCGGCCCCACTGAAAGGTTCACCATCATGCGGAAGAAGATCGGCATCACCGGCGGGGCCGGCTTCCTCGGTGTCAATCTGACCGACCTCGCGGTCGAGCGCGGCCACGACGTCGTGACCGTGGACGTCGGGGACCGCCTGGGCCGGCTCGCGCACCGGGCCGGTGATCCGCGGATCACCCGGTGGGACCTGGACCTGGCCCGGCCGGACGCGGTGCTGCCGCAGGACCTGGACGTCATCGTCCACCTGGCGGCGCTGCCGCACGTCGACTACTCCCTGCACCATCCGGAGGACGTCCTGGCCAACAACATGGCGGCCCACACCCCCGTCATGGCCGCGGCCCGCCGGCACGGCATCCCCGTCCTGTTCACCTCCTCCATCGAGGTGTACGGCGGGAACGGCGGCGAGCTGTTCGTCGAGGACGACGAGGCCGACCCGCGGTCGCCCTACGCCGCCTCGAAGGTCGGCTGCGAGCACATCGCCGCCTCCTACCGGATCAACTACGACTGCTCGATCACCACCGTGCGGCTGACGAACCTGTACGGGCCCTGGCAGGCCCCCGACCGGATCGTCCCCCGGCTGCTGACGCAGGGGATCGTCGGTGGCTGCGAGCGGGAGGTCGCGACGGGCCGGCGGCGTGACTTCCTGTACGTGGCGGATGCCGCCGCCGCGATCCTCGCCCTCGTCGAGTCGGACGCGTGGGGCGGGACCTACAACATCTCCGCCGGCGAAGGGGTCGACCTCGTGGAGGTCGCGCAGACCGTCGACGCCCACGTCGGCGGACGGACCCGCCGGATCGACTGCCCGGTCTCGGACGGCCGCGGCAGCTCGCTGGTGGCGGCGTCGGAGCGGCTGCGCCGGGCCGTCGACTGGAAGCCGGAGACGGCGCTGGCCGACGGTCTCGAGGCCACCCTGGGCTGGTACCGGGAGAACCAGGCGTGGTGGTCGCGGTTCGAGCCCCAGATCCGCGCCGACCGCACCGGCCCGCAGTTCATCCTCGACCACGCTCACCCGATCACCCGATGAGCCCATCCGATCACCCGATGAGCCCACCCGATCACCCGATGACTTCTTCAAGGACTGCGACCATGGACGACCACCTGAACATCCTCGAGCGCATCATCGCCGAGACGGTCCGTCCCCAGGCGGCGGACGTCGACGGCGAGGGCCGGTTCCCGGCAGCCGGTCTGGCGGCGCTGGGGCGGGCGGGCTTCTTCGGCGCCACCGTGCCGAGGGAGATGGGCGGTTGGGGTCTCGGCGCCGCCGAGACCAGCGAGATCGTCAGGCGGCTCGGCACCGCGTGCGCGTCCACCGCCATGGTCTACGTCATGCACCTGACCGCGCTCAACTCCATCGTGCTGTTCGGTTCGGCGAAGCAGAAGGAGCTGTACCTGGGGCCGGTCCTCGAAGGCACCGCCCTGGTCACCGAGGCGATCAGCGAGGCGGGCTCGGGCTCGCAGTGGTGGTCGGTGGCCAGCCGGTCCGAGCGCAACGCGTCCGGCGGATTCCGGATCGACGCGGAGAAGAGCTTCGCCACCTCGGCGGGATTCGCCAACCTGTACATCGTCTCGACCCGCAGCCCGGGTTCGGACGACGACCGGAACCACGCCCTCTTCGCGGTGCCCGCGGACGCCGACGGCATCAGCTTCGGGCGGTGGAAGGGGCTCGGCCTGGCCGGCAACAGCAGCACGTGGGCCACCTTCCACTGCGATCTCCCCGAGGAGGCGCTGCTGTTCGCCGGCGACGACACGTCGGGGCTGACGAAGTACAACGAGGCGAACCAGCCCATCTACCACCTCGGCGTGGCCTCGGTGTACCTCGGCATCGCCCAGGCGGCCTACCGCGCCTGCGTCGAGCGCATCCGCAGCCGCCGCTACGTCGGCGACGCCACGACGTTCGGCCGGAACCTGAGCCAGTACCCGGTCGCGCGCCGGCACGTCGGCACCATGGCGATCAAGATCGCCGCCGGCGAGAGCCTGGTCGCCCGGCTGGCCGCGGAGATCGACGCCGGCCACGGGTTCGAACAGCTCTCGGCGCTGATGACGGCCGCCAAGGTGGCGCTCGCCGAGACCTGCTCCGAAGTCGCCCGGGAAGCGCTGCTCGCCAGCGGCGGGAGCGCCTACGCCAAGGGATTCCTCCCCATCGAGCGGCACCTGCGCGACTCCCTGGCGGCCTCGCTCATGGGACCCAACGACGACTTCTGCAAAGAGCTGATCGGCCGTCTGGAACTCGAAGGCAGCTCCTACCATGACCTCTGAGACGGTCGACGCGAACCAGGCGGTCGACGCGAACCAAGCAGTCGTTGCGCGGGAACGCCGCCACCTGGTGCACGGGCTCGGTGTGGTGACGGCACGGCCGCCGGCGATCGAGCACGGGAGCGGCTCGCGGCTGGTCGATGCAACGGGGCGTGAGTTCCTGGACCTGTTCGCCGGGGCTGGCCGCTGCGTGCTGGGACACGGCGACCGCGGGTTCGCGGCAGCCCTGGCCGACCAGGCCGGCCGACTGGCCGTCACCCGGCATCCCAGCTCCGGCCGGGCCGCGTTCGGGGAGGCGCTGACCGAGGTCGCACCCGACGGGCTGACCCACCTGTCGATGTTCTCGACCGGCGCGGAAGCGGTCGACGCGGCCGTGCGCATCGCGCGGGAGGCGACCGGGCGGCGAGGCGTCGTCGTCTTCGACGGGTCCTTCCACGGCCGCACCGCAGGCGTCGCCGGGCTGACCGACGGCCGCTGGCTCGGCGCCGGCCCCGCAGACCCGCAGGTCCGCTGGTGCCCGTTCCCCAGCGCCCTGGACGACGCCCCCGCCGACCGGCTCGCCGAAGCGCTGGACGCGGTCGCCGAGGTCCTCGGGCAACCGGGGGCGGACGTGGCCGCCGTCCTGGTGGAACCGGTCCAGGGCACGAACGGCAACCGGCCTGCGGCACCCGGGTTCCTCTCCGCGCTGGCGGCCGTCGCGCAGGCGCACGGGGCACTGGTGATCGCGGACGAGGTGCTGACCGGCTTCGGCCGCACCGGCCGGCTGTTCGTCTCCGCGGCCGCCGGCCACGGCGTGGACCTGATGGTGATCGGCAAGGGGATGGCCAACGGGTTCCCGGTGGCCGGCGTCCTCGCCCGCCCGGAGCTGGTCGAGCAGGCGTCCCGCCGGTATCCCGGTTTCCTGTCGAGCACCTACGGGGGCAACCCGCTGGCCGTGGCCGCGAGCTCCTACGTCCTCGACGCGCTGCTGCGGCGGGGCCTTCCGGAGCGGGCCGGACGGTTCGGCGCGGCCTGGGCCGAGCGGCTGCGCTCCGGGCTGGCCGACGGGCCGTTGGACGTGACGGTCCACGGTGTCGGGCTGATGCTCGGCATCGAGGTCGGGGCCGACCTTTCGGCGCCGCAGTGGGCGGCGCTCGACCAGCGCCTCGCCGACCACGGTCTGCTGGTCGGCCGCAGCGGCCGGACCCTGCGGGTCAACCCCGCGCTGACCATCGACGAGTCGGAGGCCGAGGAGGCCGCCGACCGGCTCGCCGCCGCGCTGGCCGTGGACGGCTCGGAGCTCGAGGACCGAGGACCGATGACATGACCGATGACATGACTGATGACACAGCCGGCGGGACGACCGGCGGCACGACCGGCGGCACGACGGATTTCAGCCTCCAGATCCTGGGCGCGAGCTGCGCCGTCCCCAATCCGGACCAGGCCACCTCCGCCTACCTGCTGCGGGCCCGGGACACCGCAGTGCTCCTGGAGTGCGGGCACGGCGCCGTCGGCAAACTGCTGAAGTACGGCAGCCCCGAGGAGCTCACCGCGGTCGTGGTCTCGCACATGCATCCGGACCACTTCTTCGACCTGGTCGCGCTGCGGAACCACGTGTTCTGCCACGGCCTGCCGAAGCTCCCCCTCTTCCTCCCGGCCAACGGCCCGGAGATCCTGCGGGGTGTCGCCCGGGGCATGCAGCTGGCCGAGGACTACTTCGACGCGGCGTTCACCGCACACCCGTACGGCGAGGGGCTGCCCTTCACCAGCGGCGCGCTGGCCTTCGAGCCCGTCACGGCGGTGCACAACACCGTGGCCAACGCCTTGCGCATCACCGACATCGCCGGCCGGTCCCTGGTCTTCTCCAGCGACACCGCCCGTTTCGACGGGCTGGTCCGCCTCGCGGACCACTGCGACCTGCTGCTCATCGAGGCGACGTCGGTCACGGCCCCGGCCTCCGGCGAGCACTGGCACATGACCCCGTCGGAGGCGGCGGACATCGCACGGCGGGCCGAGCCCCGTCGCACGCTGCTGACCCACTACGACGCACGACACGCGGCCGCGAGCCTGGCCGCCGCCACCGCGACGGCCCCGGCGGCCGACATCGGTCTCGCGACGGAGGGGGACATCCATGTCATCGGGGCGTGAGCCGCTGATCGCGGGGTTCGACGTCGGCGGTACCAGCGTCCGCGCAGCGCTGGTGGCCGTGGACGGCCGACTGGTGGGATCGACGATCGACGAGCCGCGTCGGCCCGACGCGCTCGGGCAGGTCCGGGACCTGCGCGAACGGCTGGTCGCCGAAGCGGCGGCCGGCGGCCGGACCGTCGTGCGCACCGGACTGTGCGTCGCCGGATCGGTCGAGGCCGGCACCGGACGGATCGCGTCGGCGCCGACGGCGCCCGCCCTGGTCGGGCTGCGACCGGGCGCGCCGGGCTCCGGCCTCGGCATCGACGCCCTGGCGAACGACGCCAACGCCGCACTCGTCGGGGAACGGCGGTTCGGGGCAGCCCGGGGCGTCGGTGACGCGGTGGGGATCTTCGTCGGCACCGGGGTCGGCGGGGCGGCGATCGTCGCCGGCCGCCAGCTGCTCGGGGCTTCCGGAGTCGCGCTCGAGGCCGGGCACATCGTCGTCGACCCGGACGGGCCGTCGTGCGCCTGCGGCGGCGCGGGCTGCCTGGAACAGGTCGCCTCGGGGACCGCGCTGGCACGGCGGTTCGCCGAGACCACCGGTGGACCGGCCGACGCCCGCGCCGCGGCCCGGGCGGCGCGCGCCGGGGATCCCACCGCCGTCCGGCTGTTCGCCGAGTTGGGCCGTCGGCTCGGTGCGGCGGTGGCGACCCTGGCGAACCTGTTCAACCCGGAGGTGGTGGTCATCGGCGGCGGCGTGGCCGACGTGTCGGACCTCTTCCTCGAAGACCTCCGCGCCGCGGCGCGGACGCACATGACCACCGTGACCGGGCGCGACGCCCGGATCGTGGTCGGCGGTCTCGGCCGGTTCGCCGGGGTGGCGGGCGCCGCGGCCCTCGCATCGACGGGAGTGTGGGATGACTAGTCCGACCAGGGTCGAGATCGCGCGAGCCGCGGCGGCGGCCGGCGCGGCGGCGGCGGCCGAACACCTGCGCCGGCCCGCCGTCGCACGGTGGGACAAGGCGGACGGATCCATCGTCACCGAGGCGGATCTGGCCGCCGAGCAGGCGGTCCTGGCGGTCCTGCAGCGTCTCGCCCCGGGGGAGGCGGTGCTGGCCGAGGAGTCCGGCGGCGCGACCGAGCTGTCCGAGGTCTGGATCGTGGACCCCATCGACGGCACCGAGAACTTCAGCCGGCGGCACCCGGTGTGGGGGACGCTGGTCGCCTGGCACGACCGGGAGGCGGTCACCGCCGCCGCGATCGACGCGCCGGGGCTGGACCGACGCTGGTGGGCCGCGGCCGGGCAGGGTGCCCACGGCGTCTCGGGCCGGTTGCGGACCTCCGCCGTCCGGGAGCGGCGATCGGCGGGCTTCGCCTTCGGCGGGGCGCACGAGTACCCGGTACCCGCCTGGGAAGCCCTCGCCGACGTCATGCGCGGGTTCCGAACCGCTTGGGGCTGGGGCAACTTCTGGGGGCACATGATGGTCGCCGAAGGAAGCGTCGACGCGGCGCTGTCCTACGGCACCTCGCCCTGGGACGTCGCGGCCCCGGCCCTGATCGTCGCCGAGGCCGGCGGTGCCTGGACCGACCTGTCGGGTGCCCGGGACCTCCGGAGCGGAAGCCTGCTGACCACCAACGGCGAGCTGCACGACGAGCTGGTCGCCGACCTTCGACGCTGCCCGGTCCCGCCGAACACCCTGATGAGTGACTGATGCCCGAGCCGATGCCCCAGACAGCCGACACCCACCGGACACCCGACCTGGCCGCGAAGTTCCACACCTTGTGGGGCGACGCCGAGTCCGCCCTGGCGGCGGGCAGCTACCAGGCCGACTCCATCCCCCGCCACGGCGACCCCCGCTGGGGGCTGAGTCTGGTCGTGCCGATCGACGGCACGATCCGGGACGCGATCGCCCAGGATCTGGGCCCGATCGCCGCGGCCCTGTCGCCGCACCACTTCACCTACCTCCCCGAGAACCTGCACAGCACCGTGCGCAGCCTGGAGGGCTATCAGGACCAGGTGCCGCAGCACCAGGTGGACCACTACGCGGACCTCGTCGAAACCGCGCTGAAGGACTGTCCGCCGATCGAGATCGAGCTGTCCGGCCTGGGCGGATCGAAGGGCGGGCTGTTCGTCTGCGGGGTGCCCAGTGACGGTCTGGTCCGGCTGCGGACCCGGCTGCACGAGGCCGGCGCGGCCGCGGGCCCGCGGGCGTTCGTCAGCAACGACTACACGACCATGCGGGACATCGCCCACGTTTCGGTCGCCGTGTTCCAGGCGCCTGTCGTCCCCGAGCGCTCGATCGCCGGTGTCGTCTCCGCACGCCGGGAGAAGCGCTACGGGACGGTGCGGCCCGCGACGCTGGACCTCGTCCGGTACGACCTGGCGGGCGGGCAGATCACGATGAGCCGGCTCGCCCGCATCGGCTGCGCGCGGTGAGGTCCACCGACGCGGCAGCGGTCGAGGACGGGGAGGGCGGGACGGAACCGGGAGCGGTGCACGGACTGGTGTTCGCGGCCGGATACGGCTCCCGGCTGGCACCCGTCACGGACACCTGCCCCAAACCGCTGCTGCCCGTCCTCGGCGTCCCGCTGATCTGCTGGGCGGTCGACCGGCTCCGGGCCGCCGGCGTCACGGCGGTCACGGTGAACGTCCAGGCGGTCCACGAACCCGCCTTCCGGCGGGCGCTCGCCGGTTTCGCCGATCTGGGGGTCGGGATCTCCTACCAGCGGGAGGAGATCCCGCTCGGCACCGGCGGGACGCTCGCCGCCCTCGCCGGGTCCCGGGGCGGCGAGACCCTGCTCGTGCTGCCCGCCGACACCGTCTCCACCCTCGACCTGACGGCCCTGCTGGCGGACCACCGATCCGGCGGCGCCGACGTCACCCTCGGCTGCCTGCGCCACCCGTGGCCGGCCGCGGAGTTCACCGGAGACATCGCCGCTCTCGCCGAGGACCGCCGCCGGGTCCTCCGCTACCAGCACAAGCCCGGAGCCGCCGCCGAAGGCCGGATCGCCGCGACCGGGATCGCCGTGTTCGCTCCGTCGGCAGCCGGACTCGTCCAGGCCTCCGTCCCGCTGGGGACGCCTGCCGCCCGCGCGGGCCGGCCGGACCCGGTGGACCTGGGCCGGGACGTGCTCGCCGGCATCGTCGCTCGCCCGGACGCCCGGGTGCTGGCCCACCTCACGCCGCACCGTTTCGTCGATTTCGGCACGCCGCGCCAGTTCCTCGACGGCTCGTTCATGGTGTTGGCCGGTCGGCTGGGGCGGCCGCCCTTCACCGCTGCGGACGCTCCGCTCGCGGCCGTCGATCCGAGCGCGTCGGTCCATCCGGAAGCCGTGATCGCCGGCCCGGTCCGGATCGGGCGCGGTGCCCGGATCGGCCGGGGCAGCCGGGTCGTCGGGCCCGCGGTCATCGAAGAGGGCGCCAGTGTCGGGCCGGATGCGGAGGTCCGGGAGTGCGTCCTGCTGCCCGGGGCGCGGCTGGGCCCCGGGCAGCGGGCCTTCCGGATGCTGATCTCCGCCGCCGGCGCGACGCCCGTCGACGGGACGAGCTTCCACACCGACGTCGCCGCACTCTGACAGAACGTCCGCAGAAGAGGAGAGCGCCTGATGAACACGATCACCGTAGCGGCCCCGAGCCGTGGAACCACCACAACGCCGGCCGCCAGGCCCGACGCGGACACCTCCTCGGCACCGGCTTCCGGGCCGCTGGTCGTGGCGGTCACCGGCAGCCCGTCGGAACACTCGATGAGCACGGCGGCGGCACTCGGCGTCCTCGACGGCCTCGAAGCCGCCGGCTTCCAGGTCCGGCACCTGCCGGTGCGCGAGCTCCCCGCCGACGGCCTCGTGCACGGCCGTCGGGACCAACCCCGGATCCGGGCCGCGCTCGAGCTGATCGACCGGGCGCACGGGGTGGTGGTTGCCACGCCGATCTATCAGACGTCGTTCTCCGGCCTGCTGAAGACCTTCCTCGACCTGCTCCGTCGCGACGCGCTCGCCGGGAAGACGGTCCTGCCGACGGCGACGGCGGGGACGCTCGCCCACCTGCTCGGTGTCGAGTACGGGCTGACTCCCGTCCTCCGCGCGCTGGGGGCCACCTGCACCAAGGGTCTCTTCCTGCTCGAGGACGCCTTCGAACGCCCCGGCCCCAGCAGCCCCGGCCCCAGCAGCCCCGGCTGCCACCTGGGGCCGGACGCCGTGGACAGGACCCGGAAGGCCGCGAACGACTTCGCGGCGATGATGACGAGCGGAGCCCGGAACCGATGAGCGAGGGACTGCGGGTCTACGCCTCGATGCAGGGGCGTTTCCCGGACGACGCCTACATCACCGACGCGGTCGACCTGGCCGCGACGTGCGAGCGCCTGGGGTTCACCGGTGCACTCGTCCACTTCAACCATCGCGTCCCCGACCCCTGGCTGCTGTCGTCGCTGCTGATCCAGCGATCGACGGCGTTCGTCCCCATGGTCGCGGTGCAGCCGTACTACACGTCGCCGTTCGCGCTGGCCAAGATGCTCGCCACCACGGCCTACCTCCACGGCCGCCGGGTGGACCTGAACATGGTGGTCGGCTCGACCCCGGGGGAGTTGCGCCAGGTCGGCGACCGCCTCGACCACCGGGCGCGGTTCGACCGCATGGACGAGTACCTCGACGTCCTGACGGCGCTCCTGGTCGGCGGGTCGCCGGCCGCGCGGCCCGATCCGGTGTACGACTACGAGAAGCCGGAGTACTTCGCGACCGGGATGGATCCGGAGCTGCTTCCCCGGATCTTCGTCGCCGGATCCTCGGACGAGGCCGTGGACCTCAGCGCCCGGCACGGTGCGGTGGCCGTGACCAACCCGGGTCCGGCCGACCTGTTCGCCGACGGCTTCGCCGCCTCGGTGGGCCGCCGGACGGCCTTGGGGGTCCGGTTCGGCCTGATCGTGCGCGAGACGAGCGAGGAGGCGTGGGCCGCCGCCCGACGGTACTTCCCGCCGAACCGGGCGGCGCAGATCAACGTGAAACTCCACGGGCGCGCCTCGGATTCGGTGTGGCGCAAGGACTTGGCGGAGCTGTCCGCCGAGGAGACGCACCAGGGCGTCTTCTGGCTGGGGGCGATCCTGTCCGGGGCTTCGCATTCGCCGTTCCTGGTGGGTTCGGCCGAGGAGGTGGGGAGCTACTTCTCCCGGTACCTGGAGTGCGGGGTCTCGGAGATCATCCTGGCCAGCCCGTGGGAGGAGTACGAGTCCAACGCGGAGTTCCTGGCACGGTGGGCCGTGTCGGGCCAGGGCCGGTGTCGACGAAGTCGCACTCCCGTCGCGTCCGACTAGGGTCGATGGCATGCGTCTGAGTACCGTGATCCTCCCCATCCACCGCTGGGCCGAAGGACAGAAGATCTGGCGGCACGCCGAAGACCTCGGCTTCCACGCTGCGTACACCTATGACCACCTGTCGTGGCGGTCGTTCCGGGAAGAGCCTTGGTTCGGGTCGATCCCGACCCTCACCGCGGCGGCGTCGGCCACCGAGCGGCTTCGCCTGGGGACGCTCGTGACGTCGCCGAACTTCCGTCACCCGGTGACCTTGGCGAAGGAGCTGATCACGCTGGACGACGTGTCCGGCGGGCGGCTGACGCTCGGGATCGGGGCCGGTGGGGTCGGGTACGACGCGACGGCGATGGGGCAGGAGGCGTGGTCGCCGAAGGAGCGGGCGGCGCGGTTCGGGGAGTTCCTGCCGCTGCTGGACGAGCTGCTGCGCGAGGACGCCACCACCCGGGAGGGGCAGTACTACTCGGCCGTCGAGGCGCGGAACATCCCTGGCTGCGTGCAGACGCCGCGGGTGCCGTTCTACGTGGCGGCGACCGGGCCGAAGGGCCTGAAGCTGGCGGCCGAGTACGGGCAGGGCTGGGTCACCTACGGGGACCCGCGCGGGCCGGCGGACGTACCGGTCGAGCAGGCGCCCGAGGTGATCGCCAAGCAGATCGAGAAGCTGACCGCGGCCTGCGAGGCGCACGGGCGCGACGTGGCCGAGCTGGAGAAGGTGCTGTTGCAGGGCTCGACCGCGGAGCGGCCGCTGGCCTCGGTGGACGCCTTCGTCGACTGGGCCGGCAAGTACCGGGAGCTGGGCATCACCGAGCTGGTGATCCACTGGCCGGTGCCGGACTCGATCTTCGAGAACGACCTGACGGTCTTCGAGCGGATCGCCACCGAGGGCCTGGCCCAGCTGGGCTGAGACTCATGGTGTCGAGCCCATCGCCCGAACACGACCACGCTGGCACGCACACCGCAGTATGCTTGCCGTCATGGCAGCTACTACCCGCATCACGGTCACTCTGCCGACGGAGCAGGTGGCCGAACTGAAGAAGCTCACGGACAACGTGTCCGGCTACGTCGCGGAAGCGGTCGCCCGGCAGATCAGACTCCAACTGCTCGCCGAAGACCTCCGCCGGTACCAGGAGGAGCACGGCGAATTCACCACTGAAGAGCTGGCCAGAGCACGAGAAGAGATCTTCGGGACCGGGGAGACCGCACGCCCTGCGAACGCCGCGTGAGCGAGCGCTTCGCAACAGTCGTCCTCGACTCCCAGGGAGTCTCCAGCTGGGCCTCGCAGGATCGTCGCCTGTTGGTCAAGCTGGACCTGTTCGTCGCCATGGGGGCAGAGCTCGTGGTCTGTGCCAACACCATCGTGGAGGTCGCGCACGCTCGTGTGAACTGGCCCCGATTGAACTGGGTGCTGTCCCGAGCCAGGGTCGAGGCGGTCACCGAACACGCGGCCAAAGCTGCAGCGGACCTCCTCAAGCAGGCCGGTCTGCACGGCCACAAGTACGCCATCGACGCCACCGTCGCGGAGATGGCACTCCGTCAGCCGGGGCCGGTGGCGCTCCTCACCTCGGACGTCGACGACATGGCCAAGCTCTGCGGCAACCGGGTCCGACTCATCGCGGTCTGAGCCCGGGCGGGACTCGCCCCGGCTCAGACCGTGATGGGCGAACGCCCGGACACGAGCGGAGCTTTCTACACCGGCTGCCGGGGCTCGCTACGGCGCGGTGAAGTAGCCGTACACGTCGGCGATCACCTGGGTGCTGCCCGCGTGGTTGTAGATGTCCACGGCGCCTGCGGACCCAAGCCGGGTCTGGACGTGCTCGGCGATGTCGGTCGACGGGTTGGTGTTGAGGCTGGACGTTCCCGGCACCGGCTGCCCGGCGGGCCACACGATCAGGTGGCTGGGCTGGGTCTCCTGCGTGGCCGTGAGGTTCAGGACCGCGCCGATGGCGCCGGTCGGGACGCCGCCGTGGCCGGCGACCGCCAGCGGGAGCGCGGCGTTCGCGCCGAGCGGGCCGCTGCCGGTGCGGGTGTCCAGGATCCTGCTCGGCGGGACGGGGGTGAACAGTGCCTGGCCGTCGGTGCTGTAGTAGCCGACGACGTCGAGGACGGCATCCACCGACCCGGCGTGGTTGTCGACAGCGATCGAACTGCCGGAGCCGGAAACCGGAACGATCGCCTGGTTGGAGACGTCCTTGCCCGGCTCGTAGTTGACGGTCGAGGTCGTTTGCTGGACGCCGACCGGCGTGACGGTGAGGAAGCTCCTGGTGGTGGCGTCGGTCGCGGTGAGGGTCACCACGAGTGCGGCGGCGTCGGCCGGGATCCCGGGCAGTCCGTTGACCTGGACGACCTGCTGCGCGCCCGGCCCCAGGGGGACCTGCTGCTGCCGGGTGTCCAGCGCCCGGGCCGGCTGGATCGGGGTGTAGCGGTAGGTGGTCGTGGTCTGGCTCGGCGGCATGTAGTACCCGAGGACGTCGAGGACGACGTCGACCGAACCCGCGTGGTTGTAGAGCGTCAGGCCCGCGACTCCCGCATTCTCCCCATCCGCGTCCGGGCCGAGCGCGACGGTGACCAGGTTGGCCACGTCGTGCCCCGGCGAGACGTTGAGCGTGGAGAAGGCCGGCGGGCTGGCCTGGGTGAAGGTGCCGGGAGCGCCGATGCTCAGGTAGGTGTCCGCGGAGGCGTCGGTGGCGGTGACGTTGACCACCACGGCGGTCGCCCCGGCCGGAACGCTCCAGACCGGGGTGGGCGGCATGTGACCCGCGCAGAGGGCGAGCTCCACGTCGCTGAAGCTGTCCGACTGCAGGGTCGAGTTCTCGGCGCAGTTCGCGGCACTGTTCCGGGTGTCGAGCACCCGGGTCGGGCTGACCGGCACGAAGCCGGACGCCGCCGGGGCGCCGGGCGCCGAGCCGGACGCCGCGAACGCCGGGGTCGAGACCCCGGCCAGGACAAGGGCCGCCGTGAGCAGGGCGGCCAGGCGTAGACGCATGATGAGTCCCCCCGATGGAAAGCGTGCTGCGAGCCCAGGTGGCTGGTACAGGGCTTCGAGCGGGGCCCAATTCTAGTTGGTGGTAAGCCTCTTGACCCCTTCGACGGCAGAGTCTTTCAGCGCTCCGCAGAGCTCCGCGAACCGCTGCTGGTCAGGGGCGGCCGCGGCCGGCCGGCGTTCACAACCAGTGCGGGTCCGCCCGGGCAGCACCCGGAGCCGGCGGCCCACCCACCCGGCCGATTCCGGCCGGGCGGCCTTGCGGGGCGGGCATCGTCCGTAAGCGGCCCTGTTACACGACGGTGGCAATTCGGGGATCGTCGAGGAACACCGAGGCTGAGAAGATCTTCACAGAGCGTCCGCCGGGTCTCCAACGCGTGAGTGGGGAAAGGGGTGAGGCGCGCTACTCACCGACCACCGCGCCTGCGCCCGTTGTTCCCCGGGGGGATCACCATGTCCGTTCGCTTCGCCCGCCGCCGCTCCCGTCTGGTCACCGCCGCGGCCACCGCCGTCCTGCTCGGCACCGCGCTGCCGCTGATCGGCGGCGCCTCCGCGGCCTTCGCCGCCGACGGCAACGGCACCGCCCCGGCGGCGGCTGCGGCTGCTCCGGCTGCGCCGATCCCGGTGCGCCAGGTTTCGCCGCTGATCTCCTACCTGCCGGGGACGCCCGGCACGATCACCGCGGGCGGCAGCTCGATCGAGTTCGGGGTGGAGATGGCCAACTTCACCGGCGTGCCGTACGACAGCCTCGCGCCGGTCCTCGGCCTCTCCGGCGCGAACGCGGGCCCCCAGGCGGGCACCCGCCTGCAGCCCGCGGACTTCACCGTCCAGGTCATGGCCGGCGGCCAGTGGCGGACCCTGCCGCTGCACAGCTCCGCAAGTGACCCGTTCGTCCACGTCGACACCACGTCCCTGGCCCAGCACCTGGACAACGGCCGGGCCGCGCGCTTCATGTTCCGGATCACGCTCGCCGCCGGGGCACCGACGGACCAGCAGACCCTCACGGTCCAGCTCACCACCTCGGCCGGCGGCCCGGGCCCCGCCGCCTACAACCTCCACATCGTCCACCCGCAGGCCGACTCCGGCGCGCCGACCGGCACCACCACCAAGTCGCCCGCCACTCCGGCCAAGCCGGCTGCGCCCACCACTCCCGCCACGCCCACCAAGCCCACCAAGCCCGCCCGGCAGCAGCCCGCCGCCGCCCAGCCCGCCGCTGCCGCCGCGCCGGTCGTGCGGGCCGACGCGCAGCCCGCCGCGGCGGCGACCTCGCCCACCGCACTGCCCACCACCCCCGGCACCAGCCCCCAGCAGCTCGCCTTCACCGGCGGCGGCGACTCGACCGGCCTGCTGGTCGGCGCCGGTGGTGCGCTGGTGGTCGTCGGTGCCGGCGCCGTCTTCCTGGCCGGCCGCCGCCGCTCGACCACCGGCCGCTGACGCCTGCACCACCCGAACGAGGAGCACCCCGAGCCCTGCCGGCGCACACCACGTGCCGGCAGGGCTCGGTCGTACCGCCGGACAGCCGTACCGCCGGACCACCGCGCCCGGCTCGCTGCTCGCCTCAGTCCTCCCCCGTCGCCACCACGACCACCGCGTGGCCGCCGCCGATGCCGACCAGGGCGGCGTCGAAGGTGGCCTCGGTGACGGGCTGCCAGGAGCGGTTCGGACTGCCCTCCCAGTAGGCGGCGTAGCCGTTGGCGCGCCAGTCGGCGTCCGGGCCGAGCAGGTCGGCCAGGGCGGTGCCGAGGGCCTCGGCGAGCGGGGTCATCGCGGAGCGGGTCCAGCCGTTGGTGTAGACCAGGTTGCGTTCCAGGGTGGCGGCGAACCAGGCGGGGGCCTCGGCCGGCGGGATCCGGACGTGCAGCGCGGTGTCGAGCTGCTGCGGGCTGCGCGGGCCGCCGTGGCCGCCGCGGTGGCGGCACTGCGGGCAGTGCGGGGCGAGCAGGCCGCTGGGCGTCAGGACGTCCCAGCAGAGCTGTCCGGGGTCGCGGCCGTCGTCGGGGCCGAAGTGGATGATCCGGTCGTAGTAGTCGGGCCATTCGGCCAGCCAGAGACCCAGGTCCGGGTCCGGGCCGAGGTCGTAGCCCACCGGCTCGGGGGCACCGCTGCCTGGCAGCCGCATGCCGGCCTCCGTTCGTCTCGTCGTTCACTCCGTCGGGTCATCGCCCAGCCCAGCCGACGATTTCCGGCCCACCCGACGATTTCCGGCCCGCCGGACGGCTTCCGGCCAAGTGGGCGTCATATCGTATGCCGACTGGTAGAACTGCCTGAAGCCGGTGAAGTTGGCGGAGCGTTCTCCATGGCTTTCCCCGCGCTCCGCCGTGAGTTCGCGGTCGACTCATGAGACTGTCTCCGCACCCGTGCCGCCCCCGGAACCCCAGGAGACAGGCCTGCCATGAGCGCCATCGATCGCCGTCGCTTCATCCAACTCGCGGGCGGAACCGCCGCCTTGTCCGCGCTGTCGACCAGTATCGCGCGCGCCGCCGACATTCCCGCCAACCGTCGTACCGGCAGCCTGCAGGACGTCGAGCACATCGTCGTGCTGATGCAGGAGAATCGTTCCTTCGACCACTACTTCGGCACCCTGCGCGGCGTACGCGGCTTCGGCGACCCGCACCCGGTGACGCTGCCCAGCGGAAAGCCGGTCTGGTACCAGTCGGACGGCAAGAAGGACGTGCTGCCGTTCCACCCGACCGCGGAGAACCTGGGGCTGCAGTTCCTGGAGGACCTCCCGCACGACTGGAACAGCACCCACCACGCCCGCAACCAGGGCAACTACGACCAGTGGGTGCCGGCCAAGTCCGCCACCACGATGGCCTACCTGACCCGCGAGGACATCCCCTTCCACTACGCGCTGGCCGACGCCTTCACCATCTGCGACGCCTACCACTGCTCGCTGCTCGGCCCCACCGACCCGAACCGGTACTACATGTGGACCGGCTACGTCGGCAACGACGGCAAGGGCGGCGGCCCGGTGATCACCAACGCCGAGGCCGGCTACTCCTGGACCACCTACCCCGAGCGCCTGGAGCAGGCCGGCGTCTCCTGGAAGATCTACCAGGACATCGGCGACGGCCTGGACGCGAACGGCGGCTGGGGCTGGATAGAGGACGCCTACCGGGGGAACTACGGCGACAACTCGCTGCTCTACTTCGACCAGTACCGCAGCGCGAAGCCCGGCGACCCGCTCTACGACAAGGCCCGCACCGGCACGAACAACAAGGCCGGCGAGGGCTTCTTCGACAAGTTGCGGGCCGACGTGGTGGGCGGCACGCTGCCCCAGGTCTCCTGGATCGTCGCTCCCGAGGCCTTCACCGAGCACCCGAACTGGCCGGTCAACTACGGCGCCTGGTACATCTCCCAGGTGCTGGACGCGCTGACCGCCGACCCGGAGGTGTGGAGCCGCACCGCGCTGCTGATCACCTACGACGAGAACGACGGCTTCTTCGACCACCTGGTCCCGCCGGCCCCGCCGGCCTCGGCCACCCAGGGCGCCTCCACCGTGAGCACCACCGGCGAGCTGTTCACCCCCGCCGCCGGCGACTCCTCGACGGCCGGGCCGTACGGGCTGGGCCCGCGGGTGCCGATGTTCGTGGTCTCGCCGTGGAGCAAGGGCGGCTCGGTCTGCTCGCAGACCTTCGACCACACCTCCGTCATCCGGTTCATCGAGGCCCGGTTCGGGGTGCACGAGCCCAACATCTCGCCGTGGCGCCGCGCGGTCTGCGGTGACCTCACCACCGCCTTCGACTTCCACTGCGGCGACGCCGACGTGCCGGACCTGCCGGACACCAGCGGCTACCTGCCGCCGGACCAGAACCGCCACGCCAGCTACGTGCCCACCCCGCCCGCCAACCCCGCGCTGCCCAAGCAGGAGCCCGGACTGCGCCCGGCCCGTCCGCTGCCCTACGACCTGGCCGCCGACGGCCTGGCCGGCAGCGACGGCCGGCTGCGGATCGACTTCGCCAGCCACGGCCAGGCGGGCGCGCACTTCCTGGTCACCTCGGCCACCCAGCCGGGCGGCCCGTGGACCTACACCGTGGAGTCCGGCCGCGGGCTGTCCGGCGAGTGGGCGCTGGCGGCCGGCGACTACGAGGTCTCCGTGCACGGGCCGAACGGCTTCCTGCGCCAGTTCAAGGGCGCCGCCGGCACCGCGGGCGTCGAGCTGACGACCCGACACACCGGCGCGAGCGGGCAGGTCCAGCTGGTGCTGACCAACCACGGCAGCACCCCGGTCCGGCTCACCGTCACCGACGCCTACGGCAACGACCACCCGGCCCGGCACCAGCTGCGCCCGGGCGCCAGCCTCACCCACACCGCGCACCCGAAGCACAGCAACGGCTGGTACGACCTGTCGGTCACCAGCGACCAGGACCCGGGCTACCTGCGCCGTCTGGCCGGGCACGTGGAGACCGGCCGGGCCAGCACCAGCGACCCGGCGATCACCACCGCCTGACGTCGGTCAGGCAAACAAGCAGGCAAGCCGGCAAGCCGGCAAGCCGGCAAGCGAGCAGGTGAGCCGGTCGGTCGGCCGCCGTCGAAGCCAGGAAGGCTCCGACGGCGGCCGACCGGGCCGGTTGCAGCGCCCGGCTGCGGGGCTCAGCCGCAGGGCTCAGCCGCAGAACACCGCCGTCTGGGCCGGCCCGAGCGCGCTGGAGGCCGGCACGGGCGCCTGGTGCCGCAGGTCCGCGCCCAGGTCGAAGACCGTGCCGACCAGGATCAGTTGACGACGGGCGTCGGCCGAGGTGAGCGAGAAGCTGGTGAAGCCGGGCCCGCCGCCGTCGGTCTCCCAGGCGGCCACCTGCCGCCCGTCGCCACAGTCGACCGGAGCCCGCGTCACGCCGAGCGCGTAGCCGTCGTCGTTGCCGGGGACGTCCGCGACCGTCTGCAGCGCGCGCTGCTCGGCCGGCGGCAGCAGCTCGCCGCCGAACAGCGCCCGGTCGAAGGTGGCCAGGTCGTCGAGGGTGGAGATCATCGCGCCGGCGGTCCAGTCGTAGGACGGACTGAAGACGGTGACGTCCCGGTGCTCCAGGTCGTAGCCGTGCAGGTGGCGGCCGCGGATCCGCGGGTCGGTGAGCGGCAGCGTGGTGTGGGTCAGGCCGAGCGGGCGCAGGATCCGGTCGGTGATCTCCTGGCCGGCGCTGCGCCCGGTGACCGCCTCGATCACCAGGCCGGCCACCAGGTAGTTGGTGTTGGAGTAGTTCCACCGGGTCCCGGGCGGGAAGAGCGGCGGGTGGGCCACCGCCTGCGCCACCACCTGGCGCGGGGTGTGGACGTACCCCATGTCGTGGTCCTGCAGGTAGGGCGCGAAGAAGGCCGGGTCGGTGGTCGGGTCGTAGAGGCCGCTGGTCTGGTTCAGCAGCTGGCGCACGGTGATCCGGGAGCCGTCGTTGCCGGCCCCCGAGACCACGCCCGGCAGCCACCTCGCCACGCTGTCGTCCAGGCCGAGCCGCTGTTCGGCGACCAGTTGGAGCAGCACGGTGGCGACGAAGGACTTGGTGTTGCTGGCGATCCGGAACCGGTCGTCGGGCCGGGCCGGGCGCCCGGTGGCGACGTCGGCCAGGCCGGCCGCGGCGGTGGCGCTCGCCCCGTCCCGGCGGGCGTAGGCGATGGCGGCGGGGTAGCCGTCGGTGACCGCCCGGGTGGTCGCCGTGCGCAGCACGGACGGGAGCGAGGGCGCCGCATCCCGCGCAGCAGCGCTCGTGGGACCGGCGGGGCGGGCGGGCGCGGCGGCACTCGCGGGCGCGGCGGCGCAGCCGAGCACCGCGGCGGCGGCCAGCAGGGCGGCCAGGCGGTGCGCAGGACGGGCGGGGCGGGGGCGGCGCATGGCTGGGACCTCGTCAGGGGCTCGGTGCGGTGGTCGACTTCAGCCTGGCAGCGGTCGGCCGCGCCGCCCATGGGGCCGGCCCCCGGCCCGCTCCTGGGGACAACCCCCGCGAGCGGGCCGGTGCCGTGCGTCAGTGCAGCAGGTTGAGCTGGTTCTCGTTGTCGTCCACGAAGTAGACGCCCTGCCCGTCGGGAGCGACCGCGAGGCCGAAGAGCGCACCGCCGCCCCCGGGCGGTGGCGGGGCACCCTGGCTGTCCAGCAGCTGGGAGGCGACCTGCTTGCCGCACGGGTCGGTCTCCACGATGAATCCGTCGCCGCCGTTCACCGTGAGGATGTCACCGTTGGGCGCGATCGCCAGGCCCAGCGGACCGTTCAGGTGGTCGGCGATGGAGACCTGGCGGCCGGTGCCGTCGTCGCTGTCCCGGGTCTCGGCGCGCGGGATCTCGGTGATCCGGTTGCCCAGGGTGTCAGCGACGTAGAGCTTGCCGTCCCGGCCGAGGCCGACGCCGGTCGGGCCCACCACCAGCGCGTTGGAGTCGGTGCGCTCGCCGAAGCCGGAGCCGATCCGGGTGGTGTGGATCCACTGCGGCGGCTGGTCGCCGGGGCCGGTGCGCAGCGTCAGGCGCAGCACCGTGCCGCCGTTCACCACGTTGGGGCTGGCGGCCACCGTGCCGTTGAGCACGTTGGTGACGAAGAGCTGGGTCAGGTCGCCGTGGCTGACCGAGGTCAGGTCCCACGGCCCGTTGATCCCGTTGCCGGCCAGCGTCTCGCGGACCGTGCCGTGCTCGTCCAGCACCAGCAGGCAGCCCGCCTGCATGGTCGCCGAGGTGCCGTCGCTGGTGGGCAGGCTGCCGACCACCACCCAACCGCCCGGCAGCACGGTGAGCGCGGTGGTCAGGCCGACCCCGCCGGGGCAGCTGCCGGGCAGCCCGGTCGGGTCGATCTGGGCGAACTGCTCGACCTGGCCACCGGGGGAGACCTGCACCAGCGTGGTGCCGGTGCCCTGGTGGTTCATCATGTCGTTGAAGTTGCTGACCAGGACGTTGCCCTGGTGCAGTTCGCCCGCGCTCTCGGGGATCACGACGGTGCCGTAGGGGTTGACGTCGCCGTTGCCCGGGACGGTGGAGGCGACCTCGCTCACCGTGCCGAAGGGGGCGATGAACGGCGGCGGGTCGCCGGGGCCGGCGGCCACGGCGTGCGCGGTGCCCGCGCCGGTGACCAGCGCGAGGGTCAGCGCGGCCACGGCCGCGAGCCCGCGGGGACGGATGGGGAGTCTCACGTGCTGCCTCCTGGGCAGGCGCGGGGGCGGCCCGGGACGCATGCCGGGGCCGCTGGGTGGTCGATGGGTCGGGCGGGGCCAGGACGGCCGCCGAGCGGGCGGCGGGCGGCCCCGCTCCTCACGTCACGCTAGGCGGGACCGCGCGGTGGGCGCGCGGGGTGCTGCGCCGAATGGCACCGGCCGCGCGGCGACCCGGACGGCCTTGCGGCCCGGCCGGGTCAGGCCGACTTGTCGCGCCGCTTCCGGCCGCGCCCGACCTCGGGCAGCCCCTCCACCGCCCGGACCTGGTCGATGATCGCCCGCAGCCCCTTGAGCGCGCGCGGCGACAGACCGGCCAGCCGGAACGCGACGGCCCGGATGTTGCTGTCGGCGAGCACGTCGGCCAGCTCGTCGGCGGACGCCTTGGCAGCGGGCGCCGCACCCCCCGGCGCTGCACCCTCCGAAGCCGCCGCACCCTCCACGACGACCCCGGCCTTCAGCTCCTGCACCCGCGCGTCGACCCGCTCGGCGACCGTGTCGTCCAGGAAGTAGGCGGTCGGCACCCCGAAGAAGGCGGCGATCGCCTCCAGCGTCCGCACCGTCGGATTGGTCTTGGTCCCGGTGCGGATCTGCTGGAGGGTGCCGTGCGAGACGGTCGGCCCCTCGGGCCCGGCCTGCTGCCGGATCGCCTGGGCCACCTCGTGGTAGCTGAACGGGCCGCGTCCGGCGGGATGGATCTCCCGGAAGAGGTGGTCCAGCCGTTCCGCGATGGTGCACCGGCGGTCCTGGGCCTGCTCGGGCATCGACATCGCCATGACCACTCCCCGTTCGTTCCCCCCGGTCCGCGCGGCACGGTGGGTCTGGGCCCGGGCGACGCGGATGCTGCTCTGTGCTGAAGGCCCCAGTATCCACTGAATTGGACGCTACGGACGAGGCGGAACGGAAAGTTCCTCCCTTTTTCGGAGGTCCGTCCAGGTCGTCCCGCCCTTTCGGTCACGTCCGACCCGGCTCCCACCGCTCCGCCGGGTATTGCGGTTGACAGCCCGGGGAGGGCACAGCGTATGTTCGACCGGTGCCGTCCAACAAAATAGACGGCCAGGGACGGCGCGCGGTCACACGGGGGTTGACCGCGCGCCGTCAACTTTGTTGGAGCCGCCCCCACGGTGCCCGGGCCACCTGGGAGGATGGACGGGTGACCCAGCCAGCCACCCGCACCCGCCTGATCGCCACCGACCTCGACGGCACCCTGCTCTGCCACAGCGGCACCGTCTCCGAGCGCACCGCCGCCGCCCTGGCCCTGGCCGAGCAGGCCGGCATCCAGGTGGTCTTCGTGACCGGCCGACCGCCCCGCTGGATGCAGCGCCTGGGCGAGCACATAGGCGGCCACGGCGTGGCGATCTGCTCCAACGGCGGCGCCGTCTACGACGTCCACCGCGACCGGCTGGTGGAGAGCTTCCCGCTGGCCGCCGACGACGCCCGCGCCGTGGTGGCCCGGCTGCGCGAGCGGCTGCCCGAGTGCGCCTTCGCCTTCGAGTACCCGGCGGGCTTCGCCCGGGAGCCGGAGTACGAGGTGAAGATGTGGGGCGACGACGAGGCCCACGCGGTGGCCCCGGCCGAGCGCCTGCTGACCAAGGGCACGGACGCCCCCGAGGGCACGGAGGCCCCCGACGGCGCCGCGCTCGGCAGCTACAAGATCCTGGTCAAGCACCCCGACCTGGACCCCGACGTCTTCCTCGCCGAGGCCCGTGCCGCGGTCGGCCCGCTGGCCGAGATCACCCGGTCCAGCCCGATCGCGCTGCTGGAGATCAGCGCCCGCGGGGTCACCAAGGCCAGCACCCTGGCCCGCTGGTGCGCCGAGCAGGGCATCGACCGCAGCGAGGTGGTGGCCTTCGGCGACATGCCGAACGACCTGGAGATGCTCGCCTGGGCCGGCACCTCCTACGCCGTGGCCAACGCCCACCCCGAGGTGCTCGCCGCCGTCGCCCAGCACACGCTGAGCAACCAGGACGACGGCGTGGCCCGGGTGATCGAGGACCTGGTCACCCGCGCGGCGGCCTGACCGCCCCGACGGCCCCGGCCGGAGTGGGTCCGCCGGGGCGGGCCCGCCGGATCGCGCCCTACCCGAAGCGCCCGTTGACGTAGTCGGCGGTCCGCTGGTCGACCGGGTCCCCGAAGACCTGCGCGGTCGGCCCGGCCTCCACGATCCGTCCCGGGGTGTCGTGGCTGGCCAGGAAGAACGCGCAGGACTGCGAGACCCGCTGCGCCTGCTGCATGTTGTGGGTGACGATCACGATGGTCAGCCGGCCGCGCAGCTCGGCGATGGTCTCCTCGACCCGGCGGGTGGAGGTCGGGTCGAGCGCCGAGCAGGGCTCGTCCATCAGCAGGATCTCCGGCTCCACCGCCAGCGAGCGGGCGATGCAGAGCCGCTGCTGCTGCCCACCGGAGAGCGCCCCGCCGGGGGTGCCGAGCCGGCTGCTCACCTCGTTCCACAGCCCGGCCCGGCGCAGGCTCTGCTCGACCAGGTGCTCGCGGTGCTCCCTGCCCACCTTGATCCCGGCCAGCTTCAGCCCGCTCGCCACGTTGTCCGCGATCGACATCGCCGGGAACGGGTTGGGCCGCTGGAACACCATGCCGATCCGCCGCCGCACCTCGGCCGGACGCCGCCCGTGCGCGTAGACGTCCTCGCCGGCCAGCAGCACCTCGCCGGCCAGCTGGGCGCCCCGGACCATCTCGTGCATCCGGTTGAGGATCCGCAGGAAGGTGGACTTGCCGCAGCCGGACGGCCCGATCAGCGCGGTGACCTCGCCGGCGGCCATGGTCAGCGACACCCGCTCCAGCACCTTGTGGGAGCGGAACCAGGCCGAGACGGCGCGCGCCTCCAGGCCGAGGAGCTGCGCCGGCTGGGTGGCCACGGGCTGCCCGGGCACGGTGGTGGTCATCGGACGGGTCCTTTCGGCGGGTGCACCGGCGACCACCGGTGCACCCGGTCAGTAGAGGTTGGGGAGCAGCGCGGCGGCGTTCTCGTAGCAGGCCCAGAGCAGGGCGGCCAGCACCGGCGCGAAGGCGAGGTAGGCGGCCCGGCGGTGCCAACGGCGCACCGCCAGGGTGACCGCGAGCACCGCGGCCAGCAGCGCCGCCGACCAGAGTTGGAGCACCGCCAGCGCCCCGGTGTCCTGGGCCAGCGCGTGGTCGGCCGCGGTGAGCGCGGGGCGGCGGCCCGGATCGGGCTGCGGGTCGCCGTCGAGGCGGGCCCCGACCAGCACGGTGCCGGTCGGGATCCAGCCGGAGTTGCCGGTGGTCAGCACCAGCCGGTACGGGTAGCCGTCGGTCAGCGGGTGGCCGCCGGTGCCGTACTGGTCGACGGTGTAGCTGAACTGCCCCTGCCCGGTGCTGACCGAGATCTTGTCGCCGACCCGCAGCTCGGAGATCCGGCCGAACGGCCCGCCGAACGCCGTGCCGCGGCCGAAGAGCACCGAGACGCCGTCCTGACCGGGCAGCACGCTGTCCCGCCGCAGGCCGGGGCCGCGCATCAGGTCGCGCCCGGTGGTGCCCTCCACCACGACCACGTGGTGCAGCCCGATCTTCGGGATGTCGACGATCGCCACCGGCGCGCCGTCGGCGGCCGGGCCGACCGGCGCGGTGGCCTGGGACAGCTGGTAGCGGAAGGTCTGGTACTCGGCGGCCTGGTAGTGCATCTCCTGCAGCGGCGAGAGCGCCACCAGGTAGACCGCGAAGCCGAGCAGCAGCAGCGAGAGCAGCGTGGCGGCCCAGCCGGTCTGCTGCACCCACCGGCGGCCCCGGCTGCCCGGGGAGCCCGCCGACGCGCCCCCCGACGCGCCGGCCGGCGGCTCGGCCGCCCGCTGCCCGGTCGACTCGCCGACCTGGGGCAGCACCACCGTGTCGGCGTCGGCCGCGTCCGTGGCGGCGGCCGTCGCGGGCGCGGTCATCGCGGGCCCCCCGCGCTG
>NZ_JBNQTI010000072.1:0-39933 GCF_050325825.1 Kitasatospora sp. LaBMicrA B282 | reverse complement strand
GCCAAGCAGCGCCGCAAGGGGCGCGAGCGCGGCACCGGCCGCCGGGCGGCCGCCACGGCCACTGCGCCCGCTACCGCCCCGGTAGCCGCCGAGCCGGCGATCAAGCAGCAGCTGGCCGGCCTGGCCGCCGCCGACCGGGACCGGGCGCTGCTCGAGCTGGTCCGCACCCAGGTCGCCGGTGCGCTCGGCCACGACTCGGTCGAGGAGATCGGCGCCAAGCAGCCGTTCAAGGACCTGGGCATCACCTCGCTGACCGCCGTCGAGCTGCGCAACCGCCTGCACAAGGCCACCGGCCTGCGGCTGCCCGCCACCCTGGTCTTCGACCACCCGACCCCGGCCGCCCTGGCCCGGCAGATCCGCGACGAGCTGTTCGGGCGCACCGAGGCCGCCGTCGCCACGGTGACCGGGCCGGTCGCCGAGGACCCGGTGGTGATCGTCTCGATGAGCTGCCGCTACCCGGGCGGCGTCACCACCCCCGAGGAGCTCTGGCAGCTGGTCGCCGACGGCGTCGACGCGGTCTCCGGCTTCCCGACCGACCGCGGCTGGGACGTCGAAGGCCTCTTCGACCCGGACCCGGACCGGCAGGGCAAGTGCTACGCCCGCGAGGGCGGTTTCCTGCACGACGCCAGCGCCTTCGACCCGGCCTTCTTCGGCATCTCGCCGCGCGAGGCACTGGCCATGGACCCGCAGCAGCGCCTGCTGCTGGAGACCTCCTGGGAGGCGATCGAGCGCGCGGGCATCGACCCGGTCGCGCTGCGCGGCTCCGGCACCGGCGTCTTCGCCGGCGTCACCTACCAGGACTACTCCGGCGTCCTGGCCGGCTCCACCGACAACTTCGAGGGCTACGTCGGCACCGGCAACTCGCCGAGCGTGCTCTCCGGCCGGATCTCCTACACCCTGGGCCTGGAGGGCCCGGCGGTCACGGTCGACACGGCCTGTTCCTCCTCGCTGGTCGCCCTGCACCTGGCCACCCAGGCGCTGCGGGCCGGCGAGTGCGACCTGGCGCTCGCCGGCGGTGTCACCGTGATGGCCACCCCGATGTCGCTGATCGAGTTCAGCCGCCAGCGCGCGCTGGCCGCCGACGGCCGCAGCAAGCCCTTCGCGGCCGCCGCCGACGGCGCCAGCTGGGCCGAGGGCGTCGGCATGCTGCTGCTGGAGCGGCTGAGCGACGCCCGGCGCCTCGGGCACCCGGTGCTCGCCGTGGTGCGCGGCTCCGCGATCAACCAGGACGGCGCCTCCAACGGCCTGACCGCCCCCAACGGCCCCTCGCAGCAGCGGGTGATCCGCGCGGCGCTGGCCAACGCCGGTCTGACGGTCGACCAGGTCGACGCGGTGGAGGCGCACGGCACCGGCACCAGCCTCGGTGACCCGATCGAGGCCCAGGCGATCCTCGCCACCTACGGTCAGCACCGCCCGGCCGACCAGCCGCTGCGGCTCGGCTCGATCAAGTCCAACGTCGGCCACGCGCAGGCGGCCGCCGGCGTCGGCGGCGTGATCAAGATGGTGCAGGCGATGCGGCACGGCGTGCTGCCCAAGTCGCTGCACATCGACGCACCTTCACCGCTGATCGACTGGTCGGCGGGCGCGGTCGAGCTGCTCACCGAGGCGATGCCGTGGCCGCAGACCGGCCGCCCGCGCCGGGCCGGCGTCTCCTCCTTCGGCATGAGCGGCACCAACGTGCACACCATCCTGGAGCAGGCGCCGACCGCGGAGCCGCCGACCGAGCAGGCGGCCGAGCAGCCGGAGGCGGCCGTGGACGGCGAGAGCGCCTGGGTCCTCTCCGCGCGCAGCTCCGAGGGCCTGACCGCCCAGGCGGCGCGCCTGCACCGGCACCTGGCCGCCCGCCCCGAGCTGACCGCCCCCGTCATCGGCCGGGCGTTGGCCACCTCGCGCTCGCTCTTCGAGCACCGCGCCGTCCTGGTCGGCACCGAGTGTGCCGCGCTGCTGGCCGGGCTGGAGACACTGGCCCGCGGCGAGCGGGGCAGCGGGCTGGTCCAGGGCGTGGCGGACGGCCCCGAGCGCGACCGGGTGGTCTTCGTCTTCCCGGGGCAGGGCTCGCAGTGGGTCGGCATGGCGACCGAACTGCTGGACACTTCACTGGAGTTCCGCGAGCGGATGGCGGCCTGCGCCGAGGCGCTGGCGCCGTTCACCGACTGGCAGCTCCTGGACGTGCTGTCGGACGCCGCCGCGCTGGAGCGGGTCGACGTGGTGCAGCCGGCGCTGTGGGCGGTGATGGTCTCGCTGACGGAGGTCTGGCGCGCCCATGGTGTCCAGCCGTCCGCGGTGATCGGGCACAGTCAGGGCGAGATCGCCGCCGCCGTGGTGGCGGGTGCACTCTCGCTCGAGGACGGCGCCCGGGTGGTGGCGCTGCGCAGCCAGGCCATCCGGGCGATCGCCGGCCTGGGTGGCATGGTCTCCACCGCGCTGCCGGCCGAGCGGATCGCCGCCTGGGACGGTCGCCTCTCGGTGGCCGCCGTCAACGGCCCCGGCTCGCTGGTGGTCTCCGGGGACAACGACGCGCTCGACGAACTGCTCGCGCTCTGCGCCGCGGAGGAGGTCCGGGCCCGCCGGATTCCGGTGGACTACGCCTCGCACTCCGCCCACGTCGAACAGCTCGAAGCCGAACTCCTCGACGTGCTGGCCCCGATCACCCCGCGCACCGCGACCGTCCCGTTCTGGTCCACCGTCACCGGCGACCTGCTGGACACCACCGGCCTGGACGCCGCCTACTGGTACCGCAACCTGCGCCACACCGTGCGGCTCGCCGACACCACCGGCGCCCTGCTCGCCGCCGGCCACCGCACCTTCGTCGAGGTCAGCCCGCACCCGGTGCTCACCCTGCCGCTCCAGCAGACCGCCCCCGAGGCCCTGGTGACCGGCACGCTGCGCCGCGACGAGGGCACCCTGCTGCGCTTCCGCACCTCCGCCGCCGAACTCCACGTGGCCGGCGTCCCGGTCGCCTGGCCCTTCCCCGCCGGCGCCCAGCACGTCGAGCTGCCCACCTACGCCTTCCAGCGCCGCCGCTACTGGCCGCAGCTGCCGTTCGCCATCGGCGGCGAGCCGCCGGTGCAGCCCGGTGGGGCGGACGCGGTGGACACCCGGTTCTGGGAGGCCGTCGAGCGTGGCGACCTGGCCGAGCTGTCCCGCACCCTCAACGTCGCGGACGACGCCCCGCTCAGCTCGCTGCTGCCCGCGCTGACCGCCTACCACCGCGACGAGCGCGACCGCTCCACGGTGGACCACTGGCGCTACCGGATCGGCTGGAAGCCGCTGGAGGAGGCCGCCGCCACCCGGCTCGCCGGCCGCTGGCTGATCGTCACCCCGCCCACCGAGGCCGCCCGCACCCTGGGCGAGCGGATCGCCACCGCCCTCACCCGGCACGGCGCCGAGCCGCTCACGGTGGTGACCGCCGCGACCGACCGGGCCGCGCTGGCCGACGAGCTGCCCGCCGACCAGACCTTCACCGGTGTGCTCTCCCTACTCGCCCTGGACGCGGCCGCCGCCGCGCCGCACGCCCCCTTCGACCGCACCACGGCCCTGGTCCAGGCGCTCGCCGACCGCGCCGTGGATGCCCAGCTCTGGCTGCTGACCAGCGGTGCCGTCACCGTCGGCCGCACCGACCGGCTCACCGGCCCGGCGCAGGCCGAGGTCTGGGGCCTGGGCCGGATCGTCGGCCTGGAGTACCCGCAGCGCTGGGGCGGCCTGCTCGACCTCCCTGAGAGCGTGGACGAGCGCGCCCTGGACCGGCTGGCCGGTGCGCTGGCCCGCACCGACAGCGAGGACCAGCTGGCGGTGCGCGCCACCGGTCTCTTCGCTCGCCGCCTGCTGCGGGCCCCGCTCGGCGGCGCCCGTCCCGAGCGGCCCTGGCAGCCGACCGGCTCGGTGCTGATCACCGGCGGCACCGGCGCGCTGGGCGGCCGGCTGGCCCGCTGGCTGGCCCGCAGCGGCGCCCGGCACCTGATCCTGACCAGCCGTCGGGGCGCGGACGCGCCCGGCGCGGCCGAGCTGCGCGCCGACCTGGTCGCGCTCGGCGCCGAGGTGACCATCGCGGCCTGCGACGCCGCCGACCGGGAGGCGCTGGCCGCGGTGCTGGCCGCTGTGCCCGCCGAGCACCCGCTGACCGGCGTGGTGCACGCGGCCGGCGTGCTGGACGACGGCGTGATCGACACCCTGACCGCCGAACGCGCCGCCGGGGTCTTCCGGCCCAAGGTCGAGGCCGCCCGCCACCTGGACGAGCTGACCCGCGACCTGGACCTGTCCGCCTTCGTGCTCTTCTCCTCCTACGCCGGCTCGGTCGGCGGCGCCGGACAGGGCAGCTACGCCGCCGCCAACGCGCACCTGGACGCGCTCGCCTGGCAGCGGCGCGCCGCCGGCCTGGCCGCCACCTCGGTGGCCTGGGGCGTGTGGAGCGGCGGCGGTCTGGTCGACGAGGCGCTCGGCGAGCAGCTGCGCCGCCGCGGCATGCCGCCGATGGCGCCCGACCTGGCCATCGAGGCGCTGCGCCAGGCGCTGGACCACGGCGAGACCGAACTGGTCGTCGCCGACGTGGACTGGGCCCGCTACGCGCCCGGCTTCCTGGCCGCCCGGCCGCGCCCGCTGCTGGGCGACCTGCCCGAGGTGCGCGAGGTGATCGAGTCCGCCGCGGCCGAGGCCACCGCCGAGCCCGGCGACTCGCTGGCCGCGCGGCTGGCCGGGCTGTCGGCCGAGGAGGGCGAGCAGCTGCTGGTGGACCTGGTCCGCGAGCACGCCGCCGAGGTGCTGGGCCACGCCGGGGCCGCGGCGATCGAGCCGGGCCGTGCCTTCAAGGAGCTGGGCTTCGACTCGCTGACCGCGGTCGAGCTGCGCAACGGCCTGAGCCGGGCCGCTGCCCTCACCCTGCCGGTCACCCTGGCCTTCGACCACCCGACCCCGCTCGCCCTGGCCCGCTTCCTGCGCACCGAGTTGACCGGAGTCGAGGCGGCCCCCGCCGCCCTCGAACCGACGGCCGTGACCGCTGCTGCTGACCTGGCGCCCATCGCGATCGTCTCGATGGCCTGCCGCTTCCCCGGCGGGGTCGCCACCCCCGAGGAGCTCTGGCGGCTGCTGGCCGACGGGGTGGACGCGATCGGCGACTTCCCGACCGACCGCGGCTGGGACCTCGCCTCGCTCTACCACCCGGACCCGGAGAACGCCGGCACCAGCTACACCATGGGCGGCGGCTTCCTCTACGACGCGGCCCGGTTCGACGCCGACTTCTTCGGCATCTCGCCGCGCGAGGCAGTCACCGTCGACCCGCAACAGCGCCTGCTGCTGGAGACCTCCTGGGAGGCCTTCGAGCGGGCCGGCATCGACCCGGCCACGCTGCGCGGCAGTCGCACCGGCGTCTTCGCCGGCAGCAACGGCAACGACTACATCGGCCTGCTGGTCTCGGCCCCCGGCGGCCCGGACGCCTACCTGGGCACCGGCAACGCGACCAGCGTGATCTCCGGCCGGATCTCCTACACCTTCGGGCTGGAGGGTCCGGCGGTCACCGTCGACACGGCCTGTTCGTCCTCGCTGGTGGCGCTGCACCTGGCGGTGCAGTCGCTGCGGCAGGGCGAGTGCAGCATGGCGCTGGCCGGCGGGGTGACGGTGATGTCCAGCCCCGGTTCGTTCATCGACTTCAGCCGCCAGAAGGGACTGGCCGCCGACGGGCGCTGCAAGGCGTTCGCCGCGGGCGCCGACGGCACCGGCTGGTCGGAGGGCGCCGGCATGCTGCTGCTGGAGCGGCTCTCCGACGCGGAGCGGCTCGGGCACCCGGTGCTCGCGGTGGTCCGCGGCACGGCCGTCAACCAGGACGGTGCATCCAACGGCCTGACCGCCCCCAACGGTCCCTCGCAGCAGCGGGTGATCCGGGCCGCGCTGGCCAACGCGCAGCTGAGCAGCGCGGACGTCGACGCGGTCGAGGCGCACGGCACCGGCACCAAGCTCGGTGACCCGATCGAGGCGCAGGCGATCCTCGCCACCTACGGCCAGGACCGGCCCGCCGACCAGCCGCTGCTGCTCGGCGCGCTCAAGTCCAACCTGGGCCACACCCAGGCGGCCGCCGGTGTCGGCGGCGTGATCAAGATGGTGCTGGCGATGCGTGCCGGCCTGCTGCCGCGCACCCTGCACGTGGACGAGCCCACCCCGCACGTGGACTGGTCGGCCGGCGCCGTCGAGCTGCTCACCGAGCAGCGCGACTGGCCCGCGACCGGGCACCCGCGCCGGGCCGGCGTCTCCTCCTTCGGCATCAGCGGCACCAACGCCCACGTGATCGTCGAGCAGGCCCCGGCCGCGCCCGCCGCCACTCCGGCCGCGCCCGCCGCCACCCCGGCGCCGGCCGCCGCCGACGACGGCCCGGTTCCGCTGCTGCTCTCCGCGCGCAGCCCGCAGGCGCTGCGCGACCAGGCGGCACGGCTCGCGGAGTTCCTCACCCCCGCGGTCGACCTGCCCACGGTGGCGGCCGCGCTGGCGAACGGGCGGGCGCTCTTCGAGCACCGCGCGGTGGTGCTGGACCCGGCCGCGCTGACCGCGCTCGCCGCGGGCACCGAGGCACCCGGCCTGGTCACCGGCACGGCCACCGGCGGCGGCCGCACCGCCTTCCTCTTCACCGGTCAGGGTGCCCAGCGCGCCGGCATGGGAGGGGAGCTGTACGCCGCCCACCCGGTCTTCGCCAACGCCTTCGACGCGGTCTGCGCCCGGCTCGACCTGGACGTCGACCTGCGCGAGCTGGTCTTCGGGGACGACGAGCGGCTGCACCGCACCGAGTTCGCCCAGCCCGCCCTCTTCGCGCTCCAGGTCGCCCTGTTCCGGCTGCTGGAGTCCTGCGGCGTGAGCCCGGAGATGATGCTCGGCCACTCGGTGGGCGAGATCGCCGCCGCGCACGTGGCCGGGGTGTTCTCGCTGGACGACGCCTGCACCCTGGTCGCCGCCCGCGGTCGCCTGATGCAGCAGCTGCCGGCCGGTGGCGCGATGATCGCGCTGCAGGCATCCGAGGCCGAGGTGCTGCCGCTGCTCACCGCAGGCGTCTCCATCGCCGCCGTCAACGGCCCGACCGCCACCGTGGTCTCCGGCGACGAGGCCGAGGTGCTGGCGATCGATGCGCACTTTGACCGGCTCGGCCGGAAGACTAGGCGTTTGCGGGTCTCGCATGCGTTTCACTCAGGCGCTATGGACGGGATGCTGGCCGAGTTCGGCGAGGTGGTGCGCGGGCTGACGCTCGCCGCGCCGCGCCTGGCCATGGTCTCCACCCTGACCGGTGCGCCCGTCACCGACGAGGTGTGCGAGCCCGCGTACTGGGTGCGCCACGTCCGCGAGGCGGTCCGCTTCCACGACGGCGTCCAGGTGCTGGCCGCCCAGGGGGTGACCCGCCTGGTCGAGGTCGGCCCGGACGGTGTGCTCAGCGCGCTCGCCCAGGACGGCCTGCCCAGCGAGCCGGCGGTCACCGCCACCCCGCTGCGCAAGGACCGCCCCGAGCAGCAGAGCTTCCGCACCGCGCTCGCCGAACTGCACGTGGACGGCGTCCCGGTCGCCTGGCAGCTGCCCGCCGGCACCGGCCACCTCGACCTGCCCACCTACCCCTTCCAGCGCGAGCGCTACTGGCCCAAGGCCGCACTGCCCGGCACCGGTGACGTCGCCTCGGTCGGCCTGACCTCGCCCGACCACCCGCTGCTCGGCGCCGCGGTCGAGCTGGCCGGCACCGACGGCCACCTGTTCACCAGCCGCCTCTCCACCACCTCCCAGCCCTGGCTGGCCGACCACGCGGTCTCCGGCCTGGTGCTCTTCCCCGGGACCGGCTTCCTGGAGCTGGCCGTGCGGGCCGCGGACGCGGTCGGCTGCGGCCGGGTCGAGGAGTTCACCCTGGCGGCGCCGCTGGTGCTGCCGGAGCAGGGCGCGGTCGACCTCCAGCTGTGGATCGGCGCGCCGGACGAGGCGGGCGCCCGCACCCTGGAGCTGTACTCCCGGCCGGCCGGCGCGCCGGAAGCGGAATGGACCCGGCACGCCAGCGGTCTGCTCGGCCAGGCCGCCCGGCCCGCCGACTTCGACCTGACGGCCTGGCCCCCGGCCGGCGCCACCCTGGTCGACACCAGCGACTTCTACGCCGACTACGCGGCCTCCGGCTTCGCCTACGGCCCCGCCTTCCAGGGCCTGCACAAGGTCTGGCGGCAGGGCCCGGACGAGGTCTTCGCCGAGGTCGCGCTGCCCGGCGAGCACGCGGCCGACGCCGCCCGCTACGGGCTGCACCCGGCGCTGCTGGACGCCGCCCTGCAGGCGGTGCTCTTCGTCGCGCTGGAGGACGTGGGCCTGGCCAGGCTGCCGTTCTCCTGGAACGGCGTGTCGCTGCACGCGGCCGGCGCGCCGACGCTGCGGGTGCACCTGTCCCGCACCGGCGCGGACGCGGTCTCCCTCGCGGTCGCCGACGCCACCGGCGCGCCGGTGGCCGGTGTCGACTCGCTGGTGCTGCGCCCGGTCTCGGCCGCCCAGTTGCACACCGAGCGCGACCCGCACCGGGACTCGCTCTTCCGCCTCGACTGGTCCGCGCTGGAGCTGCCCACCGGCCCGACCGCGCTCACCACGGCCCGACTCGGCGACGCCGGGCTGCTGCCCGCCGACCTCGGCACCCGCTACCGTGACCCGGCCGCGCTCGGCGCCGCGCTGGACGCCGGCACCCCGGCCCCGCAGGCGCTGCTGCTCGGCTTCGACCCGCAGCCCGAGCCCGCCGGTGCCACCGAGCTCGCCGCGGCCGTGCGCGCCACCGCCGAGCAGGCGCTGACCCTGCTCCAGTCCCTGCTGGCCGACCCGCGGCTGGACGACACCCGCCTGGTCCTGGTCACCCGGGACGCGGTGGCCGGCCCGGCGGGCGGCACCGGGGCGGGCGACGACCTGCGGCACGCCCCGCTCTGGGGCCTGGCCCGCTCCGCCCAGTCGGAGAACCCGGGCCGGGTGCTGCTGGTCGACCTGGACGACGCGCCCGCCTCGCGGGCTGCCCTGCCCGGCGCCCTCGCGCTGCCCGAGCAGCACCTGACGATCCGTCAGGGAGTCGTCCGGGCGCAGCGGCTGGCCCGTACCGCCGGCTCCGGCGCACTGCCGGTCCCGGCCGCGACCGAGGCCTGGCGGCTGGACATCGACACCCGCGGCACCCTGGAGAACCTGGCCCTGGTCCCGTGCCCCGATGCCGCGCTCCCGCTGAGCGAGGGGCAGGTGCGGGTCGCGGTCCGGGCCGGCGGCCTGAACTTCCGCGACGTGCTCAACGCGCTCGGGATGTACCCCGGGCAGGCGGGCCTGCTCGGTGGTGAGGGCGCCGGCGTGGTCACCGAGGTCGGGCCCGGGGTGACCGGGTTCGCGCCCGGCGACCGGGTGATGGGCCTGCTCTTCGGCTCCTTCGGACCGCTCGCGGTCACCGACCACCGGATGCTGGCCCGGATCCCGGCCGGCTGGAGCTTCGCCCAGGCCGCCGCCACCCCGATCGTCTTCCTCACCGCCTACTACGCGCTCACCGACCTGGCCGCCATGAAGCCCGGCCAGTCGCTGCTGGTGCACTCCGCGGCCGGTGGCGTCGGCATGGCCACCCTGCAACTGGCCCGCCACCTCGGCATCGAGGTCTTCGGCACCGCCAGCGAGGGCAAGTGGGCCACGCTGCGCGGCCTCGGCCTGGACGACGAGCACCTGGCCTCCTCCCGCACCCTGGACTTCGCGGAGGCCTTCCTGAAGGCCACCGACGGCCAGGGGGTCGACGTGGTCCTGGACTCGCTGGCCCGGGAGTTCGTCGACGCCTCGCTGCGCCTGCTGCCGAACGGCGGCCACTTCCTGGAGATGGGCAAGACCGACATCCGGGACGCCGAGCAGGTCGCCGCCGCCCACCCCGGCGTCGCCTACCGCGCCTTCGACCTGATGGAGGCCGGCCCGGACCGGATCCGGGAGATGCTGGACGACCTGGTCGAGCTCTTCGAGCGCGAGGTGCTCCGCCCGCTGCCGCTGGCGGTCTGGGACGTGCGGCAGGCCCCGGAGGCCTTCCGCTTCGTCAGCCAGGCCCGGCACACCGGCAAGGTGGCGCTCACCGTGCCGGCCCCGCTCGACCCGCAGGGCACCGTGCTGATCACCGGCGGCACCGGCGGTCTCGGCGCCCTGCTGGCCCGCCACCTGGTCACCGAGCACGGCCTGACCCGGCTGCTGCTGACCAGCCGGCGCGGCCTCGAGGCACCCGGCGCGGCCGAACTCAGGGCCGAGCTCGACGCCTTGGGCGCCGAGGTGACCGTCGCGGCCTGCGACGTGTCGGACCGCGCGGCGCTGGCCGAGCTGCTGGCCGCGGTGCCGTCCGAACACCCGCTGACCGCCGTGGTGCACGCCGCCGGCGTGCTCGCCGACGGCACGATCGGCTCGCTCACCCCGGCGCAGTTGGAGCGGGTGCTGCGGCCCAAGGTGGACGCCGCGCTGCACCTGGACGAGCTGACCAGGGAGCTGGACCTGGCCGCCTTCGTGCTCTTCTCCTCCGTCTCCGGCACCTTCGGCGGCGCGGGGCAGGCCAACTACGCGGCCGGCAACGCCTTCCTGGACGCGCTGGCCCGCCGGCGCCGAGCCCTCGGCCTGCCCGCCACCTCGCTGGTCTGGGGCCCCTGGGCCCAGGGCAGCGGGATGACCACCGAGCTGGCCGAGGCGGACGTCACCCGGATGTCGCGCGGCGGCATGGTCGCCTTCACCGCGGCCGAGGGCCTGGCCCTCTACGACGCCGCGCTCGCGCTGCCCGACGCCAACCCGGTGCCGCTGCGACTGGACCTGGCCGCGCTGCGCGGCGGGGAGGCCGTCGCCACCCTGCTGCGCTCGCTGGTGCGGCCCGCCACCCGGCGGGCCGCCCAGGCCGGCGCGGTGGCGGCCGACGCCGCCGCCACGCTGCGCCAGCGGCTGGCCGGGCAGGGTCCGGCCGAGCGGCTCGACCTGCTGCTCGACCTGGTCTGCGGCCAGGTGGCGATCGTGCTCGGCCACGCCTCCGCGCAGGCCGTCGAGCCGACCCGGGCCTTCAAGGAGCTCGGCTTCGACTCGCTCACCGCGGTCGAGCTGCGCAACCGGCTGAACGCCGCCACCGGCATCCGGCTGCCCGCCACCCTGGTGTTCGACTACCCGACCCCGCAGGCGCTGGCCGGCTACCTGGGCGAGGAGATCGAGCCCGCCGACGTCCCGGCCACCGCGCCGGTGCTCGGCGAACTCGACCGGATCGAGCGGGCGCTGGCCGGGCTCGACCCGGACCCGGAGACCCGCGGACAGGTCGCCCAGCGCCTGGCACGCCTGCTCGCCGACTGGACCGCCGCCGACGGCGGCACCGGGGCGAGCGCCGAGGACGAGGAACTCGCCGCGGCGACCGCCGACGAGCTCTTCAGTCTGCTGGACGACGAACTCGGCATGTCCTGATCGATTGCGCATCAATTCCCTGGCTGCTCAGAGGGGCTGACGGTAAGTGGTGGACGAAGCGAAGTACCTGGACTACCTCAAGAAGGCGACGGCGGACCTGCGTTCGACCCGCCGCCGGCTGCGCGAGGTGGAGGCCAAGGACCACGAGCCGATCGCGATCACCGCGATGAGCTGCCGCTACCCGGGCGGCGTGCGCACACCGGAGGACCTCTGGCGGCTGGTGGCCGAGGGCGGTGACGCGGTCGGCGAGTTCCCCGCCGACCGCGGCTGGCCCGAGGAACTGGCCGACCCCGAGGCGACCTTCGTCCGCCGCGGCGGCTTCCTGGACGAGGTCGGCCGGTTCGACCCCGGCTTCTTCGGGATGTCGCCGCGCGAGGCGCTGGCCACCGACCCGCAGCAGCGCCTGCTGCTGGAGACCGCCTGGGAGGCCTGCGAGCGGGCCGGGATCGACCCGGCGGCGCTCAAGGGCAGCCCGACCGGCGTCTTCGTGGGCGCCGCCTCCTCCAGCTACGGCGCCGGGGTCACCCGGTTCCCGGAGGGACTGGGCGGCCTGATGCTGACCGGCAACGCGGTCTCGGTGGCCAGCGGCCGGATCTCCTACACCCTGGGCCTGGAGGGGCCGGCGGTCACCATCGACACCGCCTGCTCCTCCTCGCTGGTGGCGCTGCACCTGGCGGTGCAGTCGCTGCGCAACCGCGAGTGCACGCTGGCGCTGGCCGGCGGCGTCGCGGTGATGTACACCCCCGGCATGTTCCTGGAGTTCGGCCGCCAGCGCGGGCTGGCCGCTGACGGTCGCTGCAAGGCGTTCGCGGCCGGCGCCGACGGCACCGGCTGGGGCGAAGGGGTGGGCCTGCTGCTGCTGGAGCGGCTCTCCGACGCCCAGGCCAACGGGCGCCCGGTGCTCGCGGTGGTCCGCGGCACGGCCGTCAACCAGGACGGTGCCTCCAACGGGCTGACCGCGCCGAACGGGCCCTCGCAGCAGCGGGTGATCCGGGCCGCGCTGGCCAACGCCGAGCTGACCGCCGAGCAGGTCGACGCGGTGGAGGCGCACGGCACCGGCACCACGCTGGGCGACCCGATCGAGGCGCAGGCCCTGATCAACACCTACGGACGCCGGCACACCGCCGAACGCCCGCTCTGGCTCGGCTCGTTGAAGTCCAACATCGGGCACACCCAGTCGGCGGCCGGCGTCGGCGGCGTGATCAAGATGGTGCAGGCGCTACGCCACGGGGTGCTGCCCAAGACCCTGCACGTGGACCGGCCCTCGCCGCACATCGACTGGTCGGACGGCACCGTCGAGCTGCTCACCGAGACCCGCGACTGGCCGCAGACCGGTGAGCCGCGCCGGGCCGCCGTCTCCTCCTTCGGGATCAGCGGCACCAACGCGCACGCCATCATCGAGCAGGCCCCCGAGCCGGCTGCAGGTGACGAGCCGGTGGCGGCCCGCCCCGCCGGCCTGCTGCCCTGGCCGCTCTCCGCCCGCACCGCCGAGGCGCTGCACGCCCAGGCCGAGCAGCTGCGCGCCCACCTCGCCGAGCACCCCGACCTCGACCCCGCCGACGTCGGCCGCACCCTGGCCACCGGCCGCGCCGTCTTCGAGCACCGCGCGGTGGTGCTGGGCGAGCGGCGCGAGGACTTCGCCAAGGGGCTCGACGCGCTCGCCTCCGGCACCCAGCCGGCCGGCGTGCTGCGCGGCGTGGTCGGCGGCGCGCGGGGGCGGGTGGCCTTCGTCTTCCCGGGGCAGGGGGCGCAGTGGGTCGGGATGGCCGGTGAGCTGCTGGCGGCTTCGCCGGAGTTCGCGGCGCGGATGGCGGAGTGTGCGGGGGCGTTGGCGCCGTTCGTGGACTGGTCGCTGCTGGAGGTGCTGGGCGATGGTGCCGCGTTGGAGCGGGTGGATGTGGTGCAGCCCGCTCTCTGGGCGGTGATGGTCTCGCTGGCCGAGGTGTGGCGGGCGCACGGTGTGCAGCCGGCTGCGGTGATCGGGCACAGCCAGGGCGAGATCGCGGCCGCCGTGGTGGCCGGTGCGCTGTCGCTCGAGGACGGCGCCCGGGTGGTGGCGCTGCGCAGCAAGGCGATTCGGGCGATCGCCGGGCGTGGTGGCATGGTCTCGGTGGCGATGGGTCAGGCCTGGGTGCGCGAGCGGATCGCGTCGTGGGCGGGTCTGTCCATCGCCGCCGTCAACGGTCCGGCGGTCACCGTGGTCTCGGGTGACACCGCAGCGCTGGACGAGCTGCTGGCCGCGTGTGCGGCCGAGGGTGTGCGGGCTCGCCGGATCCCGGTGGACTACGCCTCGCACTCCGCCCACGTCGAGCAGCTGGAGGCCGAACTCCTGGACGTGCTGGCGCCGATCACCCCGCGCAGCTCGACCGTGCCGTTCTACTCCACGGTGACCGGGGAGCCGATCGACACCGCGCAGCTGGACGCCGCCTACTGGTACCGCAACCTGCGCCACACCGTGCAGCTCGCCGACACCGTCGCCGCGCTGATCGCCGCCGGCCACACCCGCCTGGTCGAGGTCAGCCCGCACCCCGTGCTCGTCCCGGCACTCCAGGAGAGCCTGGACGCCGCCGACCTGGCCGAGGAGCAGAGCAGCTGCGCGGTCGGCACGCTGCGCCGCGGCGAGGGCGGCACCGAACGGCTGCTCACCGCGCTGGCCGAACTCCACGTCGGCGGCACCGCGGTGGACTGGAGCGTCCGGTACGCCGGCGCCGCCCGGGTCGACCTGCCGACCTACCCCTTCCAGCGGCAGCGCTACTGGCTGCAGGACGTCCCGCCGGACCAGGCGGCGGACGCCGATCCCGCCACCGGCCCGGCGGCCGACACCGCCTTCTGGGCAGCCGTCGAGCAGGCCGATCCGGCCGCGCTCGCCGCGACCCTGGAACTGCCCGACCAGACGGCGCTGGACGCGCTGCTGCCCGCGCTCGCCGCCTACCGGACCCGCAGCCGGACCTGGTCCGCGATCGAGAGCTGGCGCTACCGGGTGACCTGGCAGCCGCTGGAACTGCCCGCCGCCCCGGCCGAGTTCGCCGCATCCTGGCTGGTGGTGCTGCCCGAGCAGCTGCCGGACGGCCTGGACGTGCTCCTTGCCGAGCTGGCGCGGCACGGCGCCGAGCTGGTCACCGGCGAGGCGGCGGCCCGCGCGGCCGTCACCGAGCAGCACGCCGGCGTGCTCTCGCTGCTCGCCCTCGACGAGCGCCCGCACCTCGAACACCCGCAGCTCTCGACCGGCTTCGCCGCCACCCTGGCGCTGGCGGGCGCCGGGCTGCCCGCGCCGCTCTGGTGCCTGACCCGCGGCGCCGTCGCGGTGGGCCGGGCCGCGGCGCCGACCGTTCCCGAGCAGGCCCGCAGCTGGGGTCTGGGCCGGGTGGCCGCGCTCGAACAGCCGCGCTCCTGGGGCGGGTTGGTCGATCTCCCCGAACTCCTCGACGACCGCGCGGTGACCCGGTTGCTGGCCGCGCTGGCCACGGGGACCGAGGACCAGGTCGCGGTGCGCGGCTCCGGCGTCTTCGGCCGCCGCCTGGTGCGGGCCGCGAGCGCCGGCGCGCCGGGGGAGTGGCAGCCGCGCGGCACCGTGCTGATCACCGGTGGCACCGGCGGCATCGGCTCTGCCATGGCCCGCCGGCTGGCGGCCGGCGGTGCCGAGCGCCTGGTGCTGACCAGCCGCCGTGGCGCGGAGGCGCCCGGCGCCGCCGACCTGGCCGCCGAGCTGCGGGCCGCGGGCGCCGAGGTGGTCGTCGAGGCCTGCGACCTGGCCGACCGGGCATCCGTGGCGGCGCTGCTCGACCGCCACCCGGTCACCGCCGTGGTGCACGCGGCCGGGGTGAGCCTGAACGCGACGCTGCCCGAGACCGACCCGGCCGCCGCGGCCGCGGTGATCGCCGGCAAGGCCGCCGGCGCGCTCCACCTGGACGAACTGCTCGGGGACCGTGAGCTGGACGCCTTCGTGGTCTTCTCCTCGATCTCCGGCATCTGGGGCGGCGGCGGGCAGGGCGCCTACGCGGCCGCCAACGCCGCCCTGGACGCGCTGGTGCAGGCCCGCCGGGCCCGCGGCCTGGCCGGCACCGCCGTGGCCTGGGGCCCGTGGGCCGAGGTCGGCATGGCCACCCGGGACGGCGCCGACGCCCAGCTGGCCCGCCGCGGCCTGCCCGCGATGGCCCCCGAGGCGGCGCTGACCGCCCTGCTGCGCGCGGTCGCCGCCGGCGAGGAGGCGCTGACCGTGGTCGACGTCGACTGGACCCGGTTCGCCCCCACCTTCACCGCCACCCGCCCCAGCCCGCTGCTCGCCGACCTCCCCGAGGCCCGACGCGCCCTGGCCCAGGGCTCCGAAGGCGCCGAGCAGAACACTGCCGGCGGCTCCCGGCTGCAGCAGCAGCTGGCCCCGCTCACCCCGGCCGAACGCGACCGCCACCTGCTGGAGCTGGTCCGCACCCACGCCGCCGCCGTGCTCGGCCACGACGGCCCCACCGCGGTCGAACCGGGCCGAGCCTTCCGCGAGTTGGGCTTCGACTCGCTCACCGCCGTCGAGCTGCGCAACCGGCTGACCGCCGAGACCGGGCTGCGGCTGCCCGCCACCCTGGTCTTCGACCACCCGACCCCCGCCGTGGTCGCCCGCTTCCTCGGCGGCGAACTCCTCGGCAGCGCTGCGCCCGGCGCAACGGACACCGCCGCGGCCGCCACCGGCGACCCGGCCGCGCCCATCGCCATCGTCTCGATGAGCTGCCGCTTCCCCGGCGGGGTGCGCACCCCCGAGGAGCTGTGGCAGCTGGTGGCGGCCGGCGGCGACGCGATCGGCGCCTTCCCGACCGACCGCGGCTGGCAGGTCGAGGAGCTGTACGACCCGGACCCCGAGCGCCCCGGCACCTTCTACGCCCGCGAGGGCGGGTTCCTGTACGACGCGAGCCACTTCGACCCGGGCTTCTTCGGCATCTCGCCGCGCGAGGCACTGGCCACCGACCCGCAGCAGCGGCTGCTGCTGGAGACCGCCTGGGAGGCCTTCGAGCGGGCCGGCATCGCGGCCGCCACGGTCAAGGGCGAGCAGATCGGCGTCTTCATCGGCGCCGGCGCCTCCGGCTACGGCAGCGGTCTGACCGCGCTGCCCGAGGGGGTGGAGGGCCATCTGCTGACCGGCAACGCCAGCAGCGTCGCCTCCGGCCGGCTGGCCTACACCTTCGGGCTGGAGGGTCCGGCGGTCACCGTCGACACCGCGTGCTCCTCCTCGCTGGTGGCGCTGCACCTGGCGGTGCAGTCGCTGCGGCAGGGCGAGTGCAGCATGGCGCTGGCCGGTGGCGTGGCGGTGCTGTCGACGCCGATGGCCTTCGTCGAGTTCAGCCGCCAGGGCGGTCTCGCCTCGGACGGGCGCTGCAAGGCCTTCGCCGCCGGCGCCGACGGCACCGGCTGGTCGGAGGGCGCCGACGTGCTGCTCCTCGAGCGGCTCGCCGACGCGGAGCGGCTCGGGCACCCGGTGCTCGCGGTGGTCCGCGGCACGGCCGTCAACCAGGACGGTGCCTCCAACGGCCTGACCGCCCCCAACGGCCCGTCCCAGCAGCGGGTGATCCGCGCCGCGCTGGCCAACGCCCGGCTCACCACGGCGGACGTGGACACGGTGGAGGCGCACGGCACCGGCACCAGGCTGGGCGACCCGATCGAGGCCCAGGCGATCCTCGCCACCTACGGCCAGGACCGCCCCGCCGACCAGCCGCTGCGCCTGGGCACCCTGAAGTCCAACATCGGCCACACCCAGGCGGCTTCGGGCCTCGCCGGCGTGATCAAGATGGTGCTGGCGATGCGCGCGGGCCTGCTGCCGAAGACCCTGCACGCCGAGCAGCCGACCCCGCACGTGGACTGGTCGGCCGGCGCGGTCGAGCTGCTCACCGAGGCGCTGCCCTGGCCGGAGACCGGCCGACCGCGCCGGGCGGGCGTCTCCTCCTTCGGCATCAGCGGCACCAACGCCCACGCGATCATCGAGCAGGCCCCGCCCGCCCCGGCCCCGGCAGCTCGTGCGACCACCCCGGACGCCCCGAACGCCCTGGTCTCCTGGCCGCTCTCCGCCCGCAGCGCCACGGCCCTGCGCGCCCAGGCCACCCGCCTGCAGGCTCGGCTGACCGCTGACGGCTCGCTCGACCCGGTCGACCTCGGACACTCGCTGACCAGCGGCCGGGCGGTCTTCGAACACCGTGCCGTCTTGCTCGGCCCGGCCGGCCTGGCCGCGCTGGCCGAGGGCACCGAGGACCCCGAGCTGATCCACGGCGTCGCCGCGCCCGAGGGCCGCACCGCCTTCCTCTTCGCCGGTCAGGGTGCCCAGCGCGCCGGCATGGGAGGGGAGTTGTACGCCGCCCACCCGGTCTTCGCCAACGCCTTCGACGCGGTCTGCGCCCGGCTCGACCTGGACGTCGACCTGCGCGAGCTGGTCTTCGGCGACGACGAGCGGTTGCACCGCACCGAGTTCGCCCAGCCCGCGCTCTTCGCCCTCGAAGTCGCGCTGTTCCGGCTGCTGGAGTCCTGGGGCGTCACCCCGGACTACCTGCTCGGCCACTCGGTGGGCGAGATCGCCGCCGCGCACGTGGCGGGCGTGTTCTCGCTGGACGACGCCTGCACCCTGGTGGCCGCCCGCGGTCGCCTGATGCAGGCGTTGCCGGCCGGGGGCGCGATGGTGGCGCTCCAGGCTGCCGAGGCGGAGGTGCTGCCGCTGCTGACCGACGGCGTCTCGATCGCCGCCGTCAACGGCCCGCAGGCCACGGTGGTCTCCGGCGACGAGGCTGAGGTGCTGGCGATCGGTGCGCACTTCGACCGGCTCGGCCGGAAGACTAGGCGTTTGCGGGTCTCGCATGCGTTTCACTCAGGCGCTATGGACGCGATGCTGGCCGAGTTCGGCGCGGTGGTGCGGGAGCTGCGGCTCACCGCGCCGCGGATCGCGCTGGTCTCCGACCTGACCGGCAAGCCGGTGACGGACGAGGTGTGCGACCCCGACTACTGGGTGCGCCACGTCCGCGAGGCCGTCCGCTTCCACGACGGGGTCCAGACCCTGGCCGCCGAGGGCGTCACGCGCTACCTCGAACTCGGCCCCGACGGGGTGCTCACCGCCCTCGCCCAGGAGGCCCTGCCCGCCCCGGCCGCCGTGCTGGCCGCGCCCCTGCGCAAGGACCGCCCCGAGCAGCGGACCTTCCTCACCGCGCTGGCCGAGCTGCACGTCGACGGCGCCACCGTCGCCTGGCAGTACCCGGCCGGCGCCCGCCGGGTCGAGCTGCCCACCTACCCCTTCCAGCGCGAGCGCTACTGGCTCGACGCCGCCCCGGCCGCGGCCGGCGAGCCGGCAACGGAGAGCGCGGACGCCGAGTTCTGGGCGCTGGTCGAGCGCGCCGACACCGGCGAACTCGCCGAGCTGCTCGGGCTCGCCCCGACCGCCGCCCCCGACCCGCAGCCCCTGGCCGACCTGCTCCCGGCGCTGGCCGCCTACCGGCAGCGCCGCCGCGCGGCCGACGACCTGGCGACCTGCCGCTACCGGGTCGACTGGGCCCCGCTGGCCGAGCCCGCCGCCACCGCGCCGACCGGCACCTGGCTGCTCGCCCACCTGGCCGGCCAGGAGGGCGATGCCGAGCTCGGCACCGTCGCCGCCACGCTGACCAAGCACGGCGCCACCGTCCAGCTGCTGCCGCTCGACCCGGGCGCGGACCGGGCCGCACTGGCCGCCGAGCTGTCCGGCCTGGCCGCCGACGGCGTGCTCTCGCTGGCCGGCTGGGCCACCGGGACGGCACCCGAAGCCGCCACCGCCACCGTGACCCTGACCGTCACCCTGCTCCAGGCGCTGGCCGACGCGGGCCTGCGGGCACCCCTCTGGGTGGCCACCCGCGGCGCGCTGACCACCGGCGCGGGCGACCCGCCGGCCGCGGCCGGCCAGGCGGCGCTCTGGGGGCTGGGCCGGGTCGCCGCCCGGGAACTGCCCGCCGGCTGGGGCGGTCTGATCGACCTTCCCCCGGCCTCCGCCGGGCGCCCGCACCCCGGCCTCGACGAGCGCGCCGCCGCCCGGCTGGCCGCCGTGCTGGCCGGCGGATCCGAGGACCAGGTCGCGATCCGCGAGGCCGGCCTGTTCGGCCGCCGGCTGGTCCGCGCCGGCGGCGGCCCCGCCGTCACCTGGCGGCCGAGCGGCACCGTGCTGGTCACCGGCGGCACCGGCGCCCTGGGCGCCGAGGTGGCCCGCTGGCTGGCCGGCGCCGGCGCCGAGCGCCTGGTGCTGACCAGCCGCCGCGGCCCGGCCGCCCCCGGCGCCGCCGACCTGGCCGCCGAACTGACTGCGCTGGGCGTGGAAACCACCCTCGAGGCCGTCGATGTGACGGATCGTCAGGTACTTGCCGAGTTGCTCGACCGCCACCCGGTCGACGCGGTGGTGCACACCGCGGGCGTGCTCGACGACGGCGTCCTCGACGGCCTGACCCCCGAGCGGGTGGCCGCCGTGCTGCGGCCCAAGCTGGCGGGTGCCTGGCACCTGCACGAGCTGACCCGGGACCGCGAGCTGTCCGCCTTCGTGCTCTTCTCCTCGCTGGCCGGCGTGGTCGGCGGCGCGGGCCAGGGCGCCTACGCCGCCGCCAACGCCTACCTCGACGCGCTGGCCGAACACCGGCGCTCGCTCGGCCTGCCCGCCACCGCCGTCGCCTGGGGCCCGTGGGCCGGGCACGGCATGGCCACCGAGCACGCCGTCGCCGAGCGCCTGACCCGCGGCGGGCTGCGCCCGATGGCGCCGGAGCTGGCGACCGCCGCACTGGCGGCCGTGCTGGCCCGCCCCGACGCCGCCCCGGTGGTCGCCGACCTGGACTGGCCGGCGTTCGCGCCCGCCCAGCTGGCCGGCCGCCCCACCCACCTGTTGGACGCGCTGCCCGAAGCCCGCGAGGCGCTGGCCGCGCTCGCCGCCACCGCGCCGGCCGCGGAGCAGCAGGCCGCCGGCGCGCTGCACGCGCAGCTCGCCCCGCTCGGCGAGCCCGAGCGGCTGCGGCTGCTCACCGACCTGGTGCGGGCCAAGGCGGCCGCCGCGCTCGGCCACCGCAGCGCCGAAGCCGTCGACTCCCGGCGCGCCTTCCGCGAGCTGGGCTTCGACTCGCTGACCGCGGTCGACCTGCGCAACCGGCTGGAGGCCGCCACCGACCTGCGGCTGCCCGCCACCCTGGTCTTCGACCACCCGACCCCCGCGGCCCTCGCCCGCCGGCTGCACGCCGAACTCGCCACCGACACCGCCCCGGCCGGCGCCACGCTGCTCGGCGAGCTGGACCGGCTGGAGGAGGCGCTGGCCGCCCTCGCGGACGACGACGCCGACCGGCCGCAGATCGCCACCCGCCTGCAGACCCTGCTGCTCAAGGCGGGCGGCGGGCAGCCCGCGGCCGCCGGCAACGCGGTGGCCGACCGCATCCAGTCGGCCGGCGCCGACGACCTGTTCGCCTTCATCGACAAGGAGCTCGGGATCTCCTGAGCCGCGCAGCAGCCCCACCGGCGCTGCCTTCCGATCTCCGAGGAGCCCTGACCAGTCCCATGGGTGACACCAACATCAACGAGGAGAAGCTCCTCGACTACCTCAAGCGCGTCACGGCGGATCTGCACCAGACCCGTGAACGCCTGCTGGAGGTCGAGTCGGCCAACCTGGAGCCGATCGCGATCACCGCCATGAGCTGCCGGTTCCCCGGCGGGGTGAGCAGCCCCGAGGAGCTGTGGCGACTGGTCGCGGACGGCGTGGACGCGGTCGGGGACTTCCCGGTCGACCGGGGCTGGGACCTGGACGGGCTGTACAGCGCGGACGCGGCGCAGTCCGGCACCAGCTACACCCGGGCCGGCGGCTTCCTGGCCGGCGCCGACCGCTTCGACGCCGACTTCTTCGGCATCTCGCCGCGCGAGGCGGTGGCGATGGACCCGCAGCAGCGGCTGCTGCTGGAGACCTCCTGGGAGGCCTTCGAACGGGCGGGCATCGACCCGGCCACCCTGCGCGGCAGCCGGACCGGCGTCTTCGCCGGTACCAACGGGCAGGACTACTCGATGCTGCTGCTCGGCTCGCCGGCCACCCTGGAGGGCCACGAGGGCACCGGCAACGCGGCCAGCGTGGTCTCCGGACGGATCTCCTACACCCTGGGCCTGGAGGGCCCGGCGGTCACCATCGACACCGCCTGCTCCTCCTCGCTGGTGGCGCTGCACCTGGCGGTGCAGTCGCTGCGCAACGGCGAGTGCGACCTGGCGCTGGCCGGCGGCGTCACCGTGATGTCCACCCCGGCGGCCTTCGTCCAGTTCAGCCGGCAGCGCGGCCTGGCCGCCGACGGCCGCTGCAAGCCGTTCGCCGCGGCGGCCGACGGCACCGGCTGGGGCGAGGGCGTCGGCGTCCTGCTGCTGGAGCGGCTGGCCGACGCGCGGCGCAACGGGCACCCGGTGCTGGCCCTGGTGCGCGGCAGCGCGATCAACCAGGACGGTGCCAGCAACGGGCTGACCGCGCCGAACGGGCCCTCGCAGCAGCGGGTGATCCGGGCCGCGCTGGCCAACGCCCGGCTGACGGCCGACCAGGTCGACGCGGTGGAGGCGCACGGCACCGGCACCACGCTGGGCGACCCGATCGAGGCGCAGGCGCTGCTCGCCACCTACGGCCGGCACCGGGCCGGCGGCGCGCCGCTCTGGCTCGGCGCGGTCAAGTCCAACCTCGGCCACACCCAGGCCGCCGCCGGCGTGGCCGGGGTGATCAAGATGGTCGAGGCGATGCGCCACGGCCGGCTGCCCAAGATCCTGCACATGGACGAGCCCTCGCCGCACATCGACTGGAGCGCGGGCGAGGTCGCGCCGCTCACCGAGACCATCGACTGGCCGCAGACCGGCGAACCGCGCCGGGCCGCCGTCTCCTCCTTCGGCATGAGCGGCACCAACGCGCACACCATTCTGGAGGCTCCGCCAGCCCCGGAAGCTCCGGACGCCTCGGACGTCGAGGCGGCGACCGGGCCGGCGGCTGCCGTCGCGGGGCCGGTCCCGCTGCCGCTCTCCGGTCGCACCGCCGAAGCGCTGCGGGCCCAGGCCGCCCGGCTCCGCGCCCACCTCGACGCCCACCCCGACCTGCCGCTGCTGGACGTCGCCCGCACCCTGACCACCGGCCGGGCCGCGCTGGAGCACCGGGCGGTGCTGCTCGCCGCCGACCGCGCCGGCGCGCTGGCCCGGCTCGGCGCGCTCGCCGCGGGGGAGCAACTGCCCGACCTCGCCCAGGGCGTGGCGGCGGGCGAAGCCGGCACGGTCGCCTTCGTCTTCCCGGGGCAGGGGGCGCAGTGGGTCGGGATGGCCGGTGAACTGCTGGCTGCCTCCCCGGAGTTCGCGGCGCGGATGGCGGAGTGTGCGGGGGCGTTGGCGCCGTTCGTGGACTGGTCGCTGCTGGAGGTGCTGGGCGATGCTGCCGCGTTGGAGCGGGTGGATGTGGTGCAGCCCGCTCTCTGGGCGGTGATGGTCTCGCTGGCCGAGGTGTGGCGGGCGCACGGTGTGCAGCCGGCTGCGGTGATCGGGCACAGCCAGGGTGAGATCGCGGCTGCGGTGGTGGCCGGTGCGCTGTCGCTCGAGGACGGCGCCCGGGTGGTGGCCTTGCGCAGCAAGGCGATCCGGGCGATCGCCGGGCGTGGTGGCATGGTCTCGGTGGCGATGGGTCAGGCCCGGGTGCGCGAGCGGATCGCGTCGTGGGCGGGTCTGTCCATCGCCGCCGTCAACGGTCCGGCGGTCACCGTGGTCTCGGGTGACACCACAGCGCTGGACGAGCTGTTGGCCGCTTGCGAGGCCGAGGGCGTGCGCGCTCGCCGGATCCCGGTGGACTACGCCTCGCACTCCGCTCACGTCGAGCAGCTGGAGGCCGAACTCCTGGACGTGCTGGCGCCGATCACCCCGCGCAGCTCGACCGTCCCGTTCTACTCCACGGTGACCGGCGAGTCGATCGACACCGCGCAGCTGGACGCCGCCTACTGGTACCGCAACCTGCGCCACACCGTCGAACTCGAAGCCACCACCCGGGCGTTGCTCGCCGACGGCCACACCACCCTGGTCGAGGTCAGCCCGCACCCGGTGCTGACCGCCGCACTCCAGGAGAGCGCCCCCCTCGCCGTCGGCACGCTGCGACGTGACGAGGGCGGCCCGGCCCGCTTCCTCGCCTCGCTCGCCGAGCTGCACGCGGCCGGCGTCGCGGTCGACTGGCGGCTGCCCACCGGTCCGCGCGCCGAGCTGCCCGGCTACGCCTTCCAGCGCCGCCGCTTCTGGCCCGAGCCGGCCCCGGCCGCCGCGGTCGAGCGGCGCGGCGCCGGCCCGGCGGACGCCGGCTTCTGGGCCGCCGTCGAGGCCGCCGACGGCGACACGCTGGCCCGCACCCTGGCCGTGGCGGACGCCGAGCAGCGCGCCTCGCTCGACCTGCTGCTGCCGGCCCTGGCCTCCTGGCACCAGGAGCACCGGGACGGCGCCACCGTCGCCGACTGGCGCTACCGGATCGGCTGGCGCCCGCTCGCCGACCCGGCTGCGGCGACGCTGACCGGCCGCTGGCTGGTGGTGGTCCCGGCGGCACTCGCCGAGGCCCCGCCGGTCGCCGACACCCTGGCCGCGCTCGCCCGGCAGCGCGCCGAGATCGTCCCGCTCTCGGTCGAGAACCTCGACCGCGCCGCACTCGCCGCCGAGTTGACGGAGCTTCAGGAGCACCACTTCACCGGCGTCCTGTCGCTGCTCGCGCTCGACGAGCGCCCGCACCCCGGGTACGCCGCGGTGCCGCGCGGCCTGGCCGGTTCGGTTGCGCTGACCCAGGCGCTGGCCGACGCCGGGATCGGCGCACCGCTCTGGTTCGCCACCCGCGGCGCGGTCGGCACCGGGCGCGGCGAGCCGGCCCAGCGCGCCAAGCAGGCCATGGTCTGGGGGTTCGCCCGGATCGCCGCCTTGGAACTGCCCGAGCGCTGGGGCGGGTTGGTCGACCTCCCGGAGGTGCTGGACGAGCGGGCCGGGGTCCGGCTGGCCGCCGTGCTCGCCGGGCTGGACGAGGAGGACCAGGTCGCGCTGCGCGCCACCGGCATCCTCGGCCGCCGCCTGGAGCGCGCACCGCTGGCCACCGCGGCCCCGGCCTGGCGCCCGCGCGGCACCGTGCTGGTCACCGGCGGCACCGGCGCGCTCGGCGCCCACGTGGCCCGCTGGCTGGCCAAGGGCGGCGCCGAGCACCTGCTGCTGACCAGCCGCCGCGGACCCGAGGCCCCCGGCGCCGCCGAGCTGCGCGCGGAACTCGGCGCGCTCGGCGCCGCGGTGACCATCGCCGCCTGCGACGTCTCCGACCGCGCCGCGCTGGCCGAGCTGCTCGCCACCGTGCCCGCCGAGCAGCCGCTGACCGCCGTGGTGCACACCGCGGCCGTGCTGGACGACAGCCTGGTCGAGTCGCTGACGGTCGACCAGATCGACCGGGTGCTGCGGGCCAAGGTCGACTCGGCCGTCCACCTGGACGAGCTGACCGCCGACCTGGACCTGGACGCCTTCGTCCTCTTCTCCTCCACCGCCGGCACCCTCGGCGGCACCGGCCACGGCAACTACGCGCCCGGCAACGCCTTCCTGGACGTGCTCGCCCAGCAGCGCCGGGCCCGCGGGCAGCGCGCCACCTCGATCGCCTGGGGCCCGTGGGCCGACGGCGGCATGGCCGAGGGCCGGATCGGCGACCGGCTGAGCCGGCACGGCGTGGCGGTGATGCCGCCCGCGCTCGCCGTCGCCGGCCTCCAGCAGGCCCTCGACCAGGACGACAGCTACCTGGCGCTGATCGACATCGACTGGGAGCTGTTCGCCCCGGCGTTCACCTCCACCCGCACCCGCCCGGTGCTGCGCGACCTGCCGGAGGCCCGGCAGAGCCTGGCCGCCGCGGCCGCCGGCACCGGCCGCGGTCACGCCGCCGCCGAAACCGACTCGCTGGCCGGCAAGCTGGCCGGCCTGAGCCCCGCCGACCGGCAGCGCGCCGCCCTGCAGCTGGTGCGCACCTACGTTGCCGGGGTGCTCGGCCACACCGGCCCGGACGCGGTGGAGGCCGCCCGCAGCTTCCGCGAGCTGGGCTTCGACTCGCTGACCGCCGTCGACCTGCGCAACGGCCTGAGCCGCGCCACCGGCCTGCAACTGCCCGCCACCCTGGTCTTCGACTACCCGACCCCGAACGCGCTGGCCGAGCAGCTCTGCGCCGAGCTGGCCGGCAGCGGCGCGGTCGCCGAGACCCTCCCCTCCGTGGTCACGGTCGCCCCGGACGAACCCGTCGCCATCGTTGCGATGGCCTGCCGCTTCCCGGGTGGCGTCAGCACGCCCGAGGAGCTGTGGCGGCTGCTGGCCGACGGCACCGACGCGATCTCCGGCTTCCCGACCGACCGCGGCTGGGACGTCGAGGGCGGCTACGACGCCGACCCCGACAAGGCCGGCACCTTCTACACCCGCGAGGGCGGCTTCCTCACCGACGCCAGCGCCTTCGACCCGGCCTTCTTCGGCATCTCGCCGCGCGAGGCGCTGGCCATGGACCCGCAGCAGCGGCTGCTGCTGGAGACCTCCTGGGAGGCCGTCGAGCGGGCCGGCGTCGACCCGCTGGGCCTGCGCGGCAGCCGGACCGGCGTCTTCGCCGGCACCAACTACCAGGACTACGGCTCCCGCCCGCTGGCCGCCCCGCAGGGCACCGAGGGCTACCTGGGCACCGGCAACTCGGCCAGCGTGATGTCCGGCCGGATCTCCTACACGCTCGGCCTGGAGGGCCCGGCGGTCACCGTGGACACGGCCTGCTCCTCCTCGCTGGTCGCGCTGCACCTGGCCGCGCAGTCGCTGCGTTCGGGCGAGTGCGACCTGGCGCTGGCCGGCGGCGTGACCGTGATGTCCACCCCCGGCCTCTTCGTGGAGTTCAGCCGGCAGCGCGGACTGGCCCCGGACGGGCGGTGCAAGCCGTTCGCCGGCGCCGCCGACGGCACCAGCTTCGCCGAGGGCGTGGGCATGCTGCTGGTCGAGCGGCTGGCCGACGCCGAGCGGCTGGGCCACCCGGTGCTCGCCGTGGTGCGCGGCAGCGCGGTCAACCAGGACGGCGCCTCCAACGGACTGACCGCGCCGAACGGGCCCTCGCAGCAGCGGGTGATCCGGGCCGCGCTGGCCAACGCCCGGCTGAGCGCCGACCAGGTCGACGCGGTGGAGGCGCACGGCACCGGCACCACGCTGGGCGACCCGATCGAGGCCCAGGCGCTGCTCGCCACCTACGGCCGGTCCCGGGCCGCCGGGCAGCAGCCGCTCTGGCTCGGCTCGATCAAGTCCAACGTCGGCCACACCCAGGCCGCCGCCGGCGTCGCCGGGGTGATCAAGATGGTGCTGGCGATGCGCGCGGGCCTGCTGCCCAAGTCGCTGCACGTGGACACCCCCTCGCCGCACGTCGACTGGACCGCCGGCGCCGTCGAGGTGCTGGCCGAGGCCCGGCCCTGGCCGCGGACCGGCGAGCCGCCGCGCTCCGGCGTCTCCTCCTTCGGCATCAGCGGCACCAACGCGCACGTGATCCTGGAGGGCCGCCCGGCCCCGGCCCCCGCCGGACCCGCCGGCGACGGCCCGCACCCCTGGCTGCTCTCCGGCAAGGACGAGCCGGCCCTGCAGGCCCAGGCCGCCCGCCTGCTGGCCCACCTGAGCGAGCACCCGGCGCTGGACCCGGCCGGTATCGGCCGCACCCTGGCCACCGGACGCGCGCAGTTCGAGCACCGCGCGGTGCTGCTCGCCGCCGACCGCGGCGCCGCGCTGGCCGCGCTGGCGGCGGGCGAGCCCGCACCGGGCGTGGTGCGCGGGGTGGCCGCGGGCGACCGCGACCGGGTGGTCTTCGTCTTCCCCGGTCAGGGCTCGCAGTGGGTCGGGATGGCCCGCGAACTGCTGGACTCCGCGCCGGAGTTCCGGGACCGGATGGAGCAGTGCGCCGCTGCGCTGGCGCCCTTCGTGGACTGGGACCCGGTCCAGGTGCTGAACGACGCCGCCGCGCTGGAGCGGGTGGACGTGGTGCAGCCCGTGCTCTGGGCGGTGATGGTGTCGCTGGCCGAGCTGTGGCGTTCGGTCGGCGTGCAGCCGGGGGCGGTGCTCGGCCACAGCCAGGGCGAGATCGCCGCCGCGGTGGTCGCGGGTGCGCTGTCGCTGGCGGACGGCGCCCGGGTGGTGGCGCTGCGCAGTAAGGCGATCCGGGCGATCGCCGGCCTGGGTGGCATGGTCTCCACCGCGCTGCCGGCCGAGCGAATCGCCGACTGGGACGGTCGTCTCTCGGTGGCCGCTGTCAACGGCCCCGGCTTGCTGGTGGTCTCGGGCGACAACGACGCGCTCGACGAGCTGCTGGCGACCTGCGTCGCTGAGGACGTCCGGGCCCGCCGGATTCCGGTGGACTACGCCTCGCACTCCGCCCACGTCGAACAGCTCGAGGCCGAACTCCTCGACGTGCTGGCCCCGATCACCCCGCGCAGCTCGACCGTCCCGTTCTACTCCACCGTCACCGCCGAGCCGATCGACACCGCGCAGCTGGACGCCGCCTACTGGTACCGCAACCTGCGCCAGACCGTCGAACTCGAAGCCACCGTACGGCTGCTGCTCGAGGACGGCCACAGCACCTTCCTGGAGCTCAGCCCGCACCCGGTGCTCACCCTGCCGCTCCAGGAGACTGCCCCCGAGGCCCTGGTGACCGGCACGCTGCGCCGCGACGAGGGCACCCTGACCCGCTTCCGCACCTCCGCCGCCGAACTCCACGTGGCCGGGGTCCCGGTCGCCTGGCCCTTCCCCGCCGGCGCACGGCACGTCGACCTGCCCACCTACGCCTTCCAGCGCGAGCGCTACTGGCTGGAGGCGCTCACCGCGATCCCCGGCGACGTCAGCGCGGTCGGCCTCACCTCGCCCGAACACCCGCTGCTCGGCGCCGCCGTCCCGCTGCCGGAGACCGACGGCTTCCTCTTCACCGCCCGGCTCTCCGCCCAGACGCACGGCTGGCTGGCCGAGCACTCGGTGCACGGCTCGCTGCTGGTGCCCGGCGCGGCGCTGCTGGAGCTGGCGGTGCGGGCGGCCGACCAGGTCGGCTGCGACCGGGTCGAGGAACTCACCCTGGCCGCCCCGCTGGTGCTCCCGGCGCACGGCGCGGTGCACGTCCAGCTGCTGGTCGGCGGCCCGGACGAGCAGGGCGCCCGGACCCTGAGCCTGCACGGCCGCCCGGAGGGCGCCCCCGAGGACCAGCCGTGGACCCGGCACGCCGGCGGCCTGCTGGCCCCGGACGCCGCGGACGCGCTCCCGGGCGAGCCGGAGCCGGCCTGGCCGCCGGTCGGCGCCGAGCCGCTGCCGGTCGAGGGCCTGTACGAGCGGCTGGCCGACACCGGATTCGTCTACGGTCCGGCCTTCCAGGGCCTGCGCAGCGCCTGGCGGCGCGGCGAGGAGCTGTTCGCCGAGGTCGAGCTGCCCGCCCAGCAGCAGGAGCACGCCGAGCGCTTCGGCCTGCACCCCGCCCTGCTGGACGCCGCCCTGCAGACGATGTTCCTGCGCCCGGCCCCCGAGGCCACGGAGGGCACCGGCCAGGCCGAGACCCCCGGCGCCGGCTGGCTGCCGTTCTCCTGGACCGGGATCCGCCTGCACGCCGCCGGCGCGAGCGCGCTGCGGGTCCGGCTGACCCCGGCCGGTGCGGCCGCCGTCACGGTCCGGGTCAGCGACCCGGCCGGCACCCCGGTCGCCACGGTCGACTCGCTGCTGCTCCGCCCGCTGGCCGCCGGCCAGCTGACGGCGCCCGACCGGGCCACCACGGACGCACTCTTCCAGGTCGACTGGGAGCAACTGGCCGAAGCCGCCGCCGCCGAGACCGCCGCCGCCGACCTCGCCACCGCCCCCGCCCTGGCCCGGATCACCGGTGTCGAGGAGCTGACCGCGCTCGACCAGGTCCCCGAACTCGTCCTGGTCCAGGGACCGTTCGGTGACCTGCCGACCACGGCCGACCCGGCCGAGCGGGTCCGCGCCGCCACCCACCGGGTGCTGGCCCTGCTCCAGGCCTGGCTGGCCGACGAGCGGTTCGAGGCCTCCCGGCTGGTCCTCGCCACCCACCGGGCCGTGCCGGTCCACCCCGAGGAGGCGATCGCCGACCTGGCCGACGCCGCCTGCTGGGGCCTGGTCCGCTCCGCCCAGTCCGAACACCCAGGCCGCTTCCTGCTGCTGGACTGCGACACCGACCCCGCCGACCTCGAAGCCACCCTGCTCGCCCGGGCCGTCGCCACCGACGAACCCCAACTCGCCCACCGGGCGGGCCGCCTGCACGCGGCCCGACTGGCCCGCACCCCCGCCCCTGTGGCGCTGCCCACCGAGGGCCCCTGGCGGCTGGACATCGAGCAGACCGGCACCCTGGAGAACCTGGCCTTCCTGCCCAGCCCCGAGGCCGGCGCCCCGCTCGGCCCCGGCCAGGTGCGGATCGCCATCCGGGCGGCCGGCCTCAACTTCCGCGACGTGGTGCTCGCTCTGGGCATGGTCCCCGACCAGCGCACGGTCGGCGCCGAGGGCGCCGGCGTGGTGGTCGAGGTGGGCGCGGGCGTCACCGGCTTCACGCCCGGCGACCGGGTGTTCGGCATGTTCTCCGGCGCCTTCGGCCCGCTGGTGGTCACCGACCACCGCACGATCGCCCGGATGCCCGCCGGCTGGACCTTCGCCGAGGCCGCCTCGGTCTGCGTGGTCTTCCTGACCGCCTACTACGCCCTGGTGGACCTGGCCGACCTGCGGCCCGGCGAGCGGGTGCTGGTGCACTCCGCGGCGGGCGGCGTCGGCATGGCGGCCGTCCAGCTGGCCCGGCACCTGGGCGCCGAGGTGTTCGGCACCGCGAGCGAGGGCAAGTGGCCGGCCCTGCGCGAACTCGGCCTGGACGAGGACCACATCGCCTCCTCCCGGACCCTCGACTTCGAGCCGGCCTTCCTCAAGGCGGCCGACGGGCCCGGCATGGACGTGGTGCTCAACTCGCTGGCCCGCGAGTTCGTCGACGCCTCGCTGCGGCTGCAGCCGAACGGCGGGCGCTTCCTGGAGATGGGCAAGACCGACAAGCGCGACCCCGCCCGGGTGGCCGCCGACCACCCCGGCGTCGCCTACCGCGCCTTCGACATGGTCGAGGCCAGCCCCGAGCGGATCCAGCAGATGCTGGCCGAGCTGCTCGCGCTCTTCGAGCAGGGCGTCTGCCACCCGCTGCCGGTCACCGTCTTCGACGTGCGGCGCGGCCCCGACGCCTTCCGCTACGTCAGCCAGGCCCGGCACACCGGCAAGGTGGTGCTCACCGTCCCGGCCGCCCCGGACCCCGACGGCACCGCGCTGATCACCGGCGGCACCGGGGTGCTCGGCAGCCTGCTGGCCCGCCACCTGGTCACCCGGCACGGCATCCGGCACCTGCTGCTGACCAGCCGGCAGGGCGCCCAGGCCCCCGGCGCCGCCGAGCTGACGGCCGAACTGGCCGAGCTGGGCGCCGAGGTGACCGTCGCCGCCTGCGACGCCGCCGACCGTGCCGCGCTGGCCGACCTGCTGGCCGCGGTCCCGGCCGCCCACCCGCTTACCGTCGTGGTGCACGCCGCCGGTGTGCTGGACGACGGCACGGTGGCCTCGCTCACCCCCGAGCGGCTGGACACCGTGCTGCGCCCCAAGGCCGACGCCGCCTGGCACCTGCACGAGCTGACCCGCGAGCAGGACCTGGCCGCTTTCGTGCTCTTCTCCTCGGCCGCCGCCACCTTCGGCGGCGCCGGGCAGGGCAACTACGCCGCCGCCAACACCTTCCTGGACGCCCTGGCCCAGCAGCGCCGCGCGGCCGGCCTGCCCGGCAGCTCGCTGGCCTGGGGCCTGTGGGAGCAGCGCAGCGCACTGACCGGCGACCTGGGCGAGGCGGACGTGCGCCGGATCGCCCGGGCCGGGCTGGGTGCGATCGGCAGCGAGCAGGGCCTGGCCCTGTTCGACGCGGCGCTGGCCGCCGACGGGGCGCACGTCGTGCCCACCCCGATCGACCTGCCCGCGCTGCGCACCCAGGCCCGCACCGGCCCGGTCCCGCACCTGCTGCGCACCCTGGCCGGCCGCCCGACCCGCCGGCAGCGGGCCAGCGCCCAGCACGCCGGCGAGTCCGGCACGGCCGGCAGCACCCTGCGCGACCAGCTCGCCCGGCTCGCCGCCGCCGAGCGGCAGCCCGCGCTGCTGGAGGTGGTCACCCGGCACGTGGCGACCGTGCTCGGCCACGCCGACGCGACCGCCATCGCCCCGGCCAAGGCCTTCAAGGAACTGGGCTTCGACTCGCTGACCGCGGTCGAGCTGCGCAACCGGCTCGGCGCCGCCACCGGCCTGCGACTGCCCGCGGTGCTGGTCTTCGACCACCCCACCCCGGCCGCGCTCGCCGAGCACCTGCTGACCGAGCTGCTGCCCGACCCCGGGCAGGCCGCCGGGCCCGGCGCCGCCCTGCCGGCCCAGGCCCCCCGCCTGCTCGCCGAACTGGACCGCCTGGGCGCCCTGCTCCCCGCCGCGGCGACCGACGAGCAGTCCAAGGCCGACCTGGCCGCCCGACTGCGCGAGCTGCTCGACAGCCTGGGCGAGCCGGCCCAGCTGGCCGACGCCTCCGAGGAGCGGATCGTCGGCTCGTCCGACGACGAACTCTTCGCCTACATCGAGAACGACCTCGGCCTCTCCGGAAGTTGACCTCCGCCCCGCTCAAGGGGCGGCCACCCGGTCCGCCGACCCGGCGGACCGGGTGTTCCGAGCAACGGTCTCCGTCACAGCCCCGACGATCGCCCGGCCGCGCCGCGGCACCGATCCACGGACCCCTGCCCCGCCCTCCGGACGGGGGCACCCCCATCTCCCCGGCCTGACAGCCGGGCCTCTCGGGAGAAGACCTAGGTGAGCGAGACCAAGCTCCGCGAGTTCCTCAACCGTGTGACCACCGACCTGACCCGCACCAGGCAGCGCCTGAGCGAGGTCGAGGCCAAGCACCGGGAGCCGGTCGCCGTGGTGGCGATGAGCTGCCGCTACCCCGGCTCGGTGAGCAGTCCCGAGCAGCTGTGGGAGTTGCTGGCCGCGGGGCGGGACGCGATCGCGCCGTTCCCCGAGGACCGCGGCTGGGACCTGGAGGCGCTGTACGACCCGGACCCGGAGCGGCAGGGCACCAGCTACGTCCGTGAAGGCGGCTTCGTCGACGACGCGGCCGGCTTCGACGCAGCCTTCTTCGGGATCGCGCCGCGCGAGGCGCTGGCGATGGACCCGCAGCAGCGGGTGCTGCTCGAACTCTCCTGGGAGGCGCTGGAGCGGGCCGGGATCGACCCGCTGTCGGTGCGCGGGCGCAGCGGCGGGGTCTTCGTCGGGGCCGCCTACCAGGGCTACGCCGCGTTCGGCGCGGCTGGGGCGGAGGGCGTCGAGGGGCACCTGCTGACCGGCAAGGCGCCCTCGGTGCTGAGCGGGCGGATCGCCTACACGCTGGGCCTGCAGGGCCCGGCGCTGACCGTGGACACCGCCTGCTCCTCCTCGCTGGTCGCGGTCCACCTGGCCGCTCAGGCGCTGCGCAGCGGGGAGTGCGACTTCGCGCTGGCCGGCGGCGTCGCGGTGATGGCGGCGCCCGGGACCTTCACCGAGTTCAGCCGGCAGCGCGGGCTGGCCCAGGACGGGCGGTGCAAGCCGTTCGCCGCGGCCGCCGACGGGACCGGCTGGTCCGAGGGCGCCGGCCTGCTGTTGCTGGAGCGGCTCAGCGACGCCGAGCGGCTCGGCCACCGGGTGCTCGCGGTGGTGCGCGGCAGCGCGGTGAACCAGGACGGCGCCTCCAACGGCCTGACCGCACCCAGCGGCCCGGCGCAGCGCCGGGTGATCCGGGCCGCGCTGGCCGGTGCGCAGCTGACGGCGGACCAGGTCGACGCGGTGGAGGCGCACGGCACCGGCACCGCGCTCGGCGACCCGATCGAGGCGCAGGCGATCCTGGCCACCTACGGCCAGGGCCGACCGGCCGACCGGCCGCTGCGGCTCGGCTCGGTGAAGTCCAACCTGGGCCACAGCCAGGCGGCCGCCGGTGTGGCCGGCCTGATCAAGATGGTGCTCGCGCTCCAGCACGGGCTGCTGCCGCGCACCCTGCACGTGGACGCACCCACCCCGCACGTGGACTGGTCGGCCGGCGCGGTCGAGCTGCTGACCGAGGCGCAGCCGTGGCCGGCGGCCGCGGAGCCGCGCCGGGCCGGCGTCTCCTCCTTCGGGGTCAGCGGCACCAACGCGCACGTGATCCTGGAGTCCGCCCCGGTGCCCGCCCCCGCTCCCGCGGCGGCCGCGGAGCGCCCCGCCCCGCCGGCCGTCCCCTGGCTGCTGTCGGCCCGCACCCGCGAGGCGTTGCCCGCCCAGGCGGCCCGGCTGCGCGACCACCTGGCCGCCGTGCCCGGCAGCGACCCGGTCGCCGTCGCCCGCACCCTGGCGGGCCGCGCCGCGCTGGAGCACCGCGCGGTGCTGCTGGGCGGCTCCGGCACCGCCCTGGCCGCGCTCGCCGCCGACGACCGGGACCCGGCCCTGGTCACCGGGACGGTCGGGGCGACCGTTCGTACGGCCTTCCTCTTCACCGGGCAGGGGGCGCAGCGTTCGGGGATGGGGCGTGAACTGTACGACGCGTTCCCGGTGTTCGCGGACGCTTTCGACGCGGTCTGTGCTGCCTTGGCGCTCGACGTCGACCTGCGCGAGCTGGTGTTCGGCGACGACGAGCGGCTGCACCGCACCGAGTTCGCCCAGCCGGCGCTCTTCGCGCTGGAGGTGGCGCTGTTCCGCCTCTTGGAGTCCTGGGGTGTCACCCCGGACCTGCTGCTCGGTCACTCGATCGGTGAGATCGCGGCGGCGCAGGTGGCCGGGGTGTTCTCGCTCGAGGACGCCTGCGCCCTGGTGGTGGCCCGTGGTCGCCTGATGCAGCAGCTGCCGGCCGGTGGCGCGATGATCGCGCTGCAGGCCTCCGAGGCGGAGGTGCTGCCGCTGCTCACCGAGGGCGTCTCGATCGCCGCGGTCAACGGGCCGACCGCCACCGTGGTCTCCGGTGAGGAGGCCGCCGCGCTGGCGATCGCCGCCCACGTCGAGCAGCTGGGCCGCAAGACCAAGCGGCTCACTGTCAGTCACGCCTTCCACTCGCCGCTGATGGACCCGATGCTGGACGAGTTCCGCGCCGTGGTCTCGCAGCTCTCCTTCGGCGCACCGACGCTCGCCGCCGTCTCCACCGTGACGGGCGCACCGGTGACGAGCGAGTGGAGCGACCCCGAGTACTGGGTGCGCCAGGTGCGCGCGGGCGTCCGGTTCGCCGACGGTGTGCGCACCCTGCTCGACCGCGGGGCCACCGCCCTGCTGGAGCTCGGCCCGGACGGCGTGCTCACCGCGCTGGCCGCCGAGCAACTGCCCGAGCGGGCCGCCGACCGGCCGGCGCTGGCCGCGCTGCTGCGTCGTGACCGCCCCGAGGTCGCCACCGCGTGCGCCGCGCTGGCCGAGCTGCACGTGCGCGGCGTCCCGGTGGACTGGACGGCCTACCTGGGCGGGCCCGCCCAGCCGCCGGTCGCCCTGCCGACCTACGCCTTCCAGCGCCGCCGCTACTGGCTGGCCACCCCGAGCCGGCTCGGCGACCCGGCCGCGCTCGGTGTGGCCGCCGGCGGGCACCCGCTGCTGGGCTCGGTGGTCGCCCTCGCCGAGGGCGACGGGCTGCTGCTCACCGGACAGCTGTCGCTGCGCACCCACCCCTGGCTGGCCGACCACGTGCTGCAGGGTGTCGCCGTGCTGCCCGGCACCGCCTTCCTGGAGATGGCGATGCGGGCCGGCGACCAGGTCGGCTGCGAGCAGGTGGCCGAACTCACCCTGGCCGCACCGCTGGTGCTGCCGGGGCGCGGCGCGGTGCAGGTGCAGGTGGTGGTCGGCGCCCCGGACGGGACCGGCGCCCGGACCGTCGCCATCCACTCCCGCCCGCAGGACGCTTCCCGCCCGCAGGACGGTGCGGACGAGCACGAGTGGACCCGGCACGCGAGCGGCCTGCTCGCCCCCGCCGCCCGCGCTGCCGGTGCCGAGGGTGCCGGTGTCGAGGGCGGCTGGGCCGAGGCCGCCTGGCCGCCGGCCGGTGCCGAGGAGCTGGACGTCGCCGCCTTCTACCCGGACTACGCCGAGCGCGGACTGGCCTACGGCCCCGCCTTCCAGGGCGTCGGCGCGCTCTGGCGGCGCGGCGCCGAGCTGTTCGCCGAGGTCGAGCTGCCGGAGGCGCAGCGCGCCGAGGCGGCCTGGTTCGGGCTGCACCCGGCGCTGTTGGACGCCGCCCTGCAGACCGTGGTGGTCAGCGAGGTGGGCCGGGCCGAACGGGCCGAGCCGACCGCCAACCTGCTGCCGTTCAGCTGGAGCGGCTACCGGCTGGCCGCCACCGGCGCGACCGCGCTGCGGGTGCGCCTGTCGGTGGTCGGCCCGGACGAGGTGGCGCTCGCGCTGGCCGACCCGGCCGGGCGCGAGGTCGGCGCGGTGGCCTCGCTGGTGCTGCGCCCGGTGCGGGCCGCTGCCCACGCCACGGCCGCCGCACCACACCTGCCGCTCTACGCACCGGCCTGGGTCCCGGTCGAGCCGGCCGCCGCCGTTTCGCCCGGCCGCTGGGCGGTGGTCGGCCAGGACGAGCTCGGCCTGGGCACCGCGCTCGCCGGGGCCGGGATCGACGCCGAGGTCTACGCCGACCTGGCCGACCTGGCCGGGGCCGTGCAGCTGGGGCTGCGACTGCCGGAGACGGTGGCCGTCCCGCTGGCTCCCGGCCGGGCGCGGGCCGTCGCCGGGCGGGCGCTGGAGCTGGTCCAGGCCTGGTTGGCCGAGCCGGCCTTCGCCGCGGCCCGACTGGTGGTGGTCACCGAGGGCGCGGTCGCGGTCGACGGCGGGGACGTCGCCGACCTGGGCGGCGCGGCGGCCTGGGGCCTGGTCCGCTCGGCCCAGTCCGAGCACCCGGGACGCTTCGTGCTGGTCGACCTGGACCGGCAGGCCCGGGCCACCCTGCCCACCGCCCTCGGCACCGGCGAGCCCCAACTGGCGCTCCGCGACGGACGGGTGCTCGCGCCCCGGCTGGCCCGGGTGCCGGCCGTGCCCGAGGCCGAGGCCACGCCCGTCGTCTTCGACCCGGTCGGCACCGTGCTGGTGACCGGCGCGGGTGGCGGCCTCGGCTCGCTGACGGCCCGCCACCTGGTCAGCGCGCACGGGGTGCGGCACCTGCTGCTGCTCGGCCGCAGCGGGATCGCGCCCGAACTGGTGGCGGAGCTGACCGAGTTGGGTGCCGAGGTCACCGCCGCGGCCTGCGACGCGGGCGACCGGGAGGCGCTGGCCCGGGTGCTCGGCGGGATCCCCGCCGCGCACCCGCTGACCGGCATCGTGCACGTCGCCGGGGTGCTGGACGACGGGGTCGTCGAGGCCCTGACGCCCGAGCGGCTGGACCGGGTCTTCCGCCCCAAGGCCGACGCGGCCGAACTGCTCCATGAGTTGACGGCTGATCAGCAGCTCTCCGCCTTCGTGCTGTTCTCCTCCCTCTCGGGCATCTCCGGCGGCGCCGGCCAGGCCAACTACGCGGCCGCCAACGCCTACCTGGACGCCTTCGCCCAGCACCTGCGGGCCCAGGGCCGGCCCGCGCTCTCGCTGGCCTGGGGCCTTTGGGAGCAGCACGGCGGGATGGCCGGCACGCTCGGCGAGACCGACCTGCGCCGGGTGAACCGCTCCGGCCTGCTGCCGCTGGACGCGGCCCGGGGCCTGGCCCTGTTCGACGCGGCCCTCGCCCAGGGCGGCCCGGTGCTGGTGCCGGCCCGCTTCGACCTCGCCGCCCTGCGCGGCCAGGCCGAGCTGCCGGCCCTGCTGCGCGGCCTGGTCCGGCCCGGAACCCGCCGGGCGACGGCGAACCGCACCGTCGACCCCGCCGAACTCCGGCGCCGGCTGGCCACGTTGGACGGTGAGCAGCGCCGTTCCGCGCTGCTGGACCTGATCCGGGCGCACGCCGCCGCCGCGCTCGGCCACCCGGGCCCCGAGCTGATCGAGCCGGACCGCGGCTTCCTGGAGTCCGGCTTCGACTCGCTCACTGCGGTGGAGTTCCGCAACGCGCTGGCCGCGACCACCGGCCTGCGGCTGGCCGCCACCGTGGTCTTCGACCGCCCCACGCCCGCCGACCTGGCCGAGGAACTGGCCGACCGGCTGGCCGAATCGCCAACAGATATTCCGTCGACCGCTGCTGATGTATCGTCAGTGGATCCCCAGGACACTCTCGGGGCGCTCTTCCGGGAGGCCTTCAAGGCCGGCAAGGGCAAGGAAGGGGTGGACCTGCTGATCGCGGCGGCCGCGCTGCGCCCCAGGTTCGAGCTGCCGAGCGAGCTGGCCGCCCCGCCCGTCCCGGTGCGGCTGGCCCGTGGCGAGCGGCGCCCCGCGCTGCTCTGCTTCGCCTCCATCGTGGCGCTGGCGGGGGTGCACCAGTACGCGCACTTCGCGGCCCCGTTCCGCGGCGAGCGCGAGGTGGCCGCGCTGCCGGCGCCCGGCTTCGTCCGGGGCGAGAGCCTGCCGGAGACCCTGGAGGCGCTGGTCCGGCTGCAGGCGGAGACGGCGCTGCGCTACGCCGACGGCGGTCCGGTGGTGCTGCTCGGTTCCTCCGCGGGGGGCATGCTGGCCCACGCCACCGCGGCCCACCTGGAGACCCTGGGCAGCCCGCCGGCCGGTGTGGTGCTGCTGGACAGCTACCTGCCGGGCGCCGAGTCGCTGCTCCGCTTCGAGGATCCGCTGCTGGACGGCATGTACGAGCGCGAGGCGCTGGTCGCGATGGACGCGGCCCGGATGTCGGCGATGGGCTGGTACATCCGGCTGACCGGCACCTGGAAGCCCACGCCGATCGATGTGCCGACCCTGCTGGTGCGGGCCAGTGAGCCGCTGGCCGGTGGGACGTCCGACGGTGGGACGTCGGACGGTGAGTCGGCGGCGGCCGGGGACTGGCAGGCCAGTTGGCTGGGCACCGAGCGGGTGGTGGACGTGCCCGGCACGCACTTCACCATGATGGAGCGGCACGCCGGCACCACTGCCGGCGCGGTCCGGGACTGGCTCGCGGACCTGGACTGAACGGCCGCGGCGGCGGTGACCGGGTCGCCCCCGGTCACCGTCACCGGGGATCCGTCGGCACGGTGTCCGGGCGCACGACAGCCGGGGGCCGCCGTGTCCGGCGACCCCCAGCTGATCGAACCTCACGCCGCAGTGCACCTCACACCACAGCGCACCTCACACCGCAGCGCTCAGCGCACGCACTCCGGCAGCACCCGGGGCGGCCAACTCCCCACGCTCAGCAGGCCCATGGAGTAGGCCCGGGAGACCAGCGCGGCCCGGTTGGGCGCCTTGAGCCGGCGCAGCATCGAGCTCACGTGGTACTCCACGCCCTGCCGGCTCAGGTAGAGCTTGGTGGCCATGTCGACGGTGGAGACGCCCGAGGCCACCCCCTCCAGGATCTTGGCGTCCAGTGCGGTGAGCACCTTCTGCCCGGCCAGCACGGGGGCGTCGCCGCCGTCCTCCGCCTGGTCCGGCTTCACCAGGGCGACGGCCGAGTCGATCCGCCCGTCGGCGCCGTGCACGGCGATCACGGTCAGCTCGGCCGGGAAGACGGCCTCGCTGGGGCGCATGCCGACGATGTGGCTGACGAACCGGGAACGGTGCCCGTCGGCCAGGCCGTCGAACTGCCGCTTCACCCGGCTCTGGATGCCGGGGTGCAGGAACTCCTGGAAGCCGCGTCCGCAGGTGTCCGCGGCGCTGCGGCCGAACTGGGCGAAGAAACCGGAGTTGGCCTCGCTCACCCGGAAGTCGCGGTCCAGGCTCGCCATGCAGAGGCCGGACTGCTCGAAGACCGACCTGAAGATGTCGGAGCGTCTGGTGCCGTGGCCCTCCGCCATCCACGGCGCCTCGGCCGCGGCCGGCGTGGCCGAGTGGGTGTCGGGGAGGTTCCGCGTGTCGGTGGGATTCCGGGTGTCGGTGGGGTCCTCGGTGTCGATGGAGTCCCGCGGGACGGTGAGGTCCTGGGGGACGTGGTGCGCAGGGACCACGCGAGCATGCTGGGTCGCGGTGTTCCGGGTCATGACGACCATCCTCCGCAGCGGCCGGACGGGGCCGCGCTTCGATTCTTGGCTGAAGGGAGAAGGGAGTTGAATCCCGACCGAATTCGTCGGCCCGCAGAGCCGAGTTCGAATGTGCTGCGGCTTGAGCCTATGGATCGCCGACAGTGATCGTCAACGCGGCCCCCTGTGGTGTGGACTACACGCCGTCAGCTGTCAAAAAGGTTCGGTGATGCGCCGTCAAATGGTGTGGTTCGGTACGGTCAGCGGGGTGCCGAAGGGGATTCCGCCGCTCTCCAGCGCGCCGCGCAGGGCGGCCCGTCCGGTGATCCCGAGCTTCCGGTAGGAATGCGTCAGGTGCTTCTCCACCGCCCGCCGGGTGACGCCGAGTTCGGCGGCGATCTCGACGTTGGTACGGCCGTCGGCGACCAGCCCGACCACCCGCTGCTCGGCCGGGGTCAGCCCGCCCCGGCCCGCGCCCGCCGGCGCGCCGGCGGCCGGCACC